>DAISKN010000171.1:0-11123 GCA_036820975.1 Acidobacteriota bacterium
CGCGCCCGGGGACGCCTTCAGCTTCGTCACCTTCGAGGACATCGCCCGTATCGACGAGCTCCTCGACCGCTGGGTCGAGCAGTACGTGAAATGGATCCTTGCCCGCGAAGAACGTGAGCGGTTCCTCTCCTTGAGCGACCCCGCGGAGAAACTCGCGTTCGTCGAGTCCTTCTGGCGGCGGCGGGACCCGACCCCCGACTCCCCTCCGAACGAGGCCCGCGAAGATCATGCGGGGAGGTTCGCCTACGCCGTCGCCAACTTCGGCGCCGGGACGCCGGGCTGGGCGACGGATCGAGGAAAGATCTACATCCTCCTCGGGCCTCCCAGCGCCATCGAGCGCAACCCCGCGGGACGCACCGCGTTCGAGCGTCCGTCCGAGGTCTGGACCTACAACAACGCGCGCAACCCGAGACTGCCGGCGTCGATGGACATCGCTTTCGTCGACTTCACCGCAACGGGCCGGTTCGAGATCGTTTCCTCCTCGAACCTCGATGTTCTCGCGCCCTTGAGGACCAACCTCGGCTACGCCATGAGCGAGCTCGAGGCCATCGGGCTCATGCGCTCGGGGGGCACCTTGATGGACCCCACCACGGGCGCGAGGACCGACATCGATCCGACGCGCCTCGTGACCGGCCGATTCGATCTCGAGCGCGATCTTCAGGAGATCCGGAAAGTCCCGCAGCTCACCCTGCCGGACCTCCGGACGGTAACGGAAGCGAGCGCCCGTTTCCCCTCCATCCCCGTTCTCGCGGAGGCTTCCGTCTTCCACGCCGGCGGCGAGGCGGCGGTCGTCCCCTTGACGCTCTCGATCCCCTATGCGCGATTGACCCCGGAGCCGGTCGAGAACGGCTATCGTTATCAGGTGGACCTCGTGCTCCAGTTCCAGGTGGAAGGGGTCGACAAGGGGATCGAGGATCGCCTCGAGGTGACGGTCTCGAAGGAAGCGATCGAGGAGTACCGGGAGAGCGCGCTCCTCTACGACGCTTCGATCCTGTTGCCGCCGGGCGAGTACCCGATCCTGGCCACCGTCCGCGACAACCCGAGCGGCGCCATCGGGCAGGCGAGCTCGCGGGTTTCCGTTCCCTCCTTCGAGCCGGGAAAGCTCTCGCTGTCGAGCCTTCTCCTGGCGAGCGCCGCCGTCGACGTCCCGGCCGCGGATGAAGGCGAGAAGGCCCCGTTCCAGTTCGGCGGCATCCGGCTGGTGCCGAACCTCTCGAAGACGTTTCTCTCGGGAAGAGCCCTCACGGCGTACGTCGAAGCCTACGGACTCGCCGGCGAGGCGCGGCTGAGAGTCGACTTCTTCCTCCTCAAAGACGGCCGGCTCTTCTCCAAGGTCGCGCCATCGCACCATCGACCGGGAGGAGGCGGCGAGGTTTCCGTCCGTAGCGAGATCTCTCTCCGTAACTTCCCTCCCGGAGACTACGTCCTGCGCGCGAGAATCACCGACGAGACCACGGGCGAAGTCGCGGAGCGCGAGAGCCCTTTCACGGTTCGAGGGAGATAGACATGGCGGCGCCTTCGGTTGGCAAACAAGTGCTCCGCGAGATCGAGAAACGCGGGATACTCCTGGTGACCGATCCCCTGCTTCCGAGCGTCACCGGCATCGTCACCGGCGAGGCGGTGTCCGGATCCTGGTGGTCGCACTCCCGGGCCCATGAGATTTACGCGGTGCTCACCAGCCTCGAAGAAGAGAACGGACTGCTGCGGGCCAAGCTCATCGCCAGGAAGGAGACTTTCGTTCACCGCTCGCTCTGGCCTCAACTCTTCGCCGTCGCCACCTCCCGCGAGGACTGGCAGACCGCGGGCCTTTCGGCACGGGCGAGAGCGCTCCTCGCCAAAGTGGAGACCTACGGGGCCATCCGCCTCGACGAGCTCAGCCGGGGCTTCGACCGGAAGGCGCTGAGCCGCGCGGCGCGCGAGCTGGAGGAAAAGCTCCTGGCCCACGGAGACCAGGTCCACACCGAGAAAGGGGCCCACGCCAAGCTCCTCTCGTCCTGGACCGAGCGTGCGAAGAAGCTGAACGTGAGCTTCGAGAAAATCGACGCGGCCTCGGCGCGCGCCGCGTTCGAGGAGAGAACCACCGGAAGACTTCCCTGGCAAAGGACCCGACCATGAAGTACGACCTTCACACTCACTACTACCCCAAGAGCTACTTCGACAAGATCCGGGAGCTCTCCTCGGACTTCACGTTCGACACCGATCCCACGGGAAGGGCGATCATCAAGCTCCGCGGCGCGCGGTTCTTCGGCATCACGCCGCCGATGACCGACCCCGACGCGAGGATCGAGGCCATGGACCGTGTGGGGATCGACGTCGAGGTGCTGTCGCTTTCGACTCCGAACGTCTACTTCGCCTCCGCCGAGCACCAACCCGGGATCGCGCGCATGGTGAACGACGCCTACGCCGAGCTCATGGCGAAGTACCCGCGCCGGTTCAAGGGCTTCGCCTCGATCCCCATGGACTCGCCCGACGAGGCGCTGAAGGAGCTCGACCGGTCCCTCGGCGAGCTTCGGATGCAGGGCGTGGTCCTGATGTCGAACGTTCAGGGGCGCGCCCTCACCTCCCCTCAGTACCGGCCGTTCTTCGAGGAGGCGAACCGGAGGAGCGCGGCGATCTTCATCCACCCCATGCTTCCCGCGAATACCGAGAACTTCCAGGAATACGTGCTCGGCCCGCTCGTCGCCTTTCCCTGCGACACCACGCTCGCCGTGGCCAAGCTCTGTTACTCCGGCACGCTCCGCGAGCTCCCGGATATCCGCTTCATCGTGGGCCACGCCGGGGGCGCCATCCCCTGGCTCATGGAGCGTCTCGACAACGGCTTCCGCGATTTCGCGGAATGCAGGGTCAACATCGACGAGCTCCCCAGCGTCTACCTCAAGAAGCTCTACTACGACACCGTGACCTTCAGCCCCTACACCCTGAACATGCTCCGCGATCTCGTCGGGGCCGATCACATGGTCATGGGAAGCGACTATCCGCATCTCCTGGGATCGATCGATCGCGCTGTCAGCTCGATCGAGGGCCTTCACATCCCCGACGCGGAGAAAGAGCGGATCTTCAGCGGAACCGCGCTGTCCATCCTGGGGAACGTCGAGCGGCCGTGACGCTACCCTCGAATGGAGTCTTGCCCTACAATTGAGTCGTAACTCGAAAATTCAAGTTCGTTTACCGCAGGAGGCCGCGCGTGGTCCGAACCCCCGTACCCCTGAGGGGCACGTTCGACTGCTGGAACCAGAGCTTCGATTTCTGCGATCTGCTCCTCTCGGTCTGCGCTTCCGGGAATACCGGTGAGCTCCGGTTCCGGAGTCTGGAGGCGGAGAAGACCGTCGTCCTCCAGTCGGGGCGGGTGGTCTTCGCCCGCTCCTCGTCCGCCGACGATCGCCTCGGCCCCTACCTGCTGAGGGCGGGGAAGGTGCGGTTCGATCACTTGATGGATCTCACCAAGTTCGTCAGCCCCACCAAGCGGTTTGGCACGGTCCTGGTCGAGAACCACGTCCTGACGCCGAAGGACCTGGTGCAGGGCGTCATTGGACAGGTCCGTTCCATAGTCTTGAGCCTCTTCACCTGGACGGAAGCGGAGTACGCGTTCGAAGTGAAGGAGCTGGAGAAGGAGACCATCACCCTTCGGATTCCCACGCCGAAGCTGGTGGCGGACGGCGTGCGCCAGGTGACGAGCTGGAGGCGGGTGACGGGCGGCATCGGATCGCTCGACGCCGTCTACCAGACGAGCGACGGCGCGGCACGGGGCGCGTCCGGCGCGGATCTCGAGCCGGCGGTGCTCGAGCTCCTCTCCGACCTGCGCGGTCCCAAGACCATCGCCGAGGCCTGCGCCGGCTCGGAGCTCTCGGACTTCGAGGTCTGTCAGCTCCTGTGGGCCTTCCGCTCCCTCGATTGGATCTCCCCGGTGACCGAGCTCGTCCCGGCTCTTCCAGTCCTCGATGCGGACGAGCCGGAGGATACCGTCGAGGACTCCGATACCGAAGGACTGGGAAGCGTTCTGGGAAAGAGCTGAGTCCGTAAGGCGCTTCGCCCCGGCGCTCGGGCCGAGGGCTACTCACTCCCGCGGAAGATCGAGCGAGTTACCGAGCAACTCCGGCGCCCTCGCGCTCTCGATCGTCGTCTCGCGTCCGGCCTCGACGAACAGGAGAAGCCTCTCGATCCACGGAAAGAGCGGTTGGAGTGAGAGCTCTTCCATCGCGGCATCCGCCTTCGCGCGCTCGAGGGAATCCATGCGGTCGAGATGAGAGAGGATCTCGGAACGCTGAGAGAGGATCCAGGAGTCGAGATAGCGAGGGAAGTCCTCGCGGCCGAAGGCCTCGAAATCCTCGCGCGAGTGCCCGAGCCATTCGAGGGCCGTCGGCGCCAGGTCGAGGAGCGTCGGGGAGTGCCGCGAGCGCCCATCGGCGGTCACGGACCGAAGCTCACCCGGCACGATGCCCGGGCCCGAGGCGAGAAGAAACGTCGTCTTCTCCAGCCGGTGAACGCCCCCGTGGCCTCCGAGGTTGTCTCCGAAGTTCCAACCGGTGGCGTGCATCAGGAGAACGTCTCCGATGGCGGGGTGATTCGAGTACAGATAAGCGCCCACTCCGCCGACGACGTTGACGTAGTCCTCGCGAAGCGTCCGGTCGTTCCAGTCGTTGTAGGTTCCGGAGCTCCCCCCGCCCCGCCCCCACTCCTCGTAGCCCAGCGGATCGCGCTCCGAGTCCGGCTCGGTGCGGTAGTGATAGGAGAGCCCGTCCGACGCGGGATCGCGGAGCACGGTGATGGCGCCCCGATTTCCGGCGCGATCCCGCACTTCGATCTCGCACCTCTCGGGAAGGGGAGAGGATTCGGAGAAGCGCTCGTTGTTCTTCCGGATGAAGATCAACCCCACCGCCTCGTGCTCCCGGAGCGCTTCGAAGAGCTCCCCTTCGCGATAGCCCAGAATCTCCGGATAGCCCGGTCTTCGCTCCCAGGTGCAGGGGCCAGAACCCTCGCAGAAGGGAAGAAACAATTCGGCGTTGTTCAGAGCGCCGCCGCCATAGACGAGGCGCACGCGTTTCTCGAAAAAGTCGCGGTTCGCTTCGATTTCGGCTTGTCGATAAGCGGGAAGCCCCCTCAAATGGAGCTGCCGCAGAATCGCCTTTGCCTCATCGGAAACGGGAGCGAGCGCCTGATCGAGCTTGGGATCGATGAGGAGAGCCCGGAGAAAGAAGAGCCACCAGTAGTTTTCGTGGAGATTGTCCCGCAGCAGCTCCCGGATCTCGCCGAGAAACTCCCCGGCCCAGCGGTCGGACTCCGTGGTAATCCGCCGCACCTCCTCGGACTGCCACTCGGTCGCGAGCTCGGGGTACTTCAAGCGATGCGGAAGGTGGGAGTCGTCGATTCCGAGCTCCCCCTTCTCGCTCGAGAGGGACAGCCTCCGGTTCAAGTACTCGATGAACGGCTCGTCCTTGGGAAAGCCGTTCGGCGTATCCACCATGCCGTGGTCGCCGAACACCAGGAAGAGCGTCCGGTCGAACAGGGAGTCGCCACCTTCGGTGCGGATGTCTCGAAGCGTCTCGACGAGACGGCCGAGCTCGATGTCGAGGACGAGGATCGAGAGCAGGTAGCTCGGGTGAGCGCGGCGGCCCTCTTCCGCGAGGAGGGGGAGCTCGATGCAGATCCGCTCCGAGCGGTTCGCGATCGCGGACCGCTCCACCCGGGTGAAGTAGCGGCGATCGAGCTCCGGGTCCTCGTCGAGCAGCCGGAACGCGGTCTCATCGGCCTCCTGCTCGCGAGCGAAGCAGTGCTCCTTCGCGCCATCGGGGACGCTCACGCCCTCCGCGTGAGAGAACTCGTCGGCGGCGGCGAGGAGCAGCGTCGAGAGAGCGGGAGAGGGCTCGGAGGTCTCCTCGATTCGCCTCTGGATGTCCAGAAAGGCGCTCATCGTCGCGTCCGCCTGGCGGAGGTAGGTTTGGTTTCCCACCGCCTCGATCCCCTCGACGTAGGCGCGCCCGTAGTTCAGGAAGGGAACCCCCCGGCGAGCGAGACTCATCCCGGAGACGAGGTTGTCGCCGCGCGCCGAAAGGAAATCCTGGATGGTGGGGGCGCGGGGATAGCCGAGCCCGAGCGCGTAGCTCACCACCTCGGCTGGGTCGAGCCAGTAGTTGCGGAAGCGGAAGTCGCTCCGGTCGAACTGCCACCAACCCACCACCCCGAGAAGAGAGCTGTCGAGCTGCGACGTGAGGTACGACGGAATGACCTTCATCGTCTCCGATTTGTCCACCGTCGTCGCTTCGTACGAGATGCGCCCCCGCGACGCGAGCAGGCCCAGGTTCGGTAGTCGTCCCCGTTCCAAAAGCTCACGCGTGAGGTCGGCCCGGTACCCGTCGAGGTGGAGAAGGAGGACGTGAGGTGAGATCGGCCGAGGGGACGGGCTCGGCTCCCGGCAGCCGGTGAAGGCAATGGGCGCGACGGCCATCAAGGCAAGAGCCCGTTTCATGGACGAGTCCAGCGTACCGGCGGCCGCGGGCGTTGGCAATGCGTATGATCTATCCTCAATGTGCGCGATGAACGCCCTCCTGCGTCTCCTGCTCCCGAACGAGGAATCGCGGGACCCCGCCTTTCGCGAGGAGGTGGGAAGACTCTCCGTCACCGGACTTCGGGTCATCGCCCTCGTGGGTGTGGGGGCGAACCTCCTGAGCTACCTCCTCTGGCTCGTCTGGCTCCCCGAGGTTCCCTCGTGGATGCTCTCCTCGGACGCCTTGGGATTTATCCTCGTCGCGGCAGGTTTCGCGCTCACCTTCTGGCATGGATTCTGGCCGCATGCGCGCTGGGTTTGTCTCGTTCTTCTGTTCGCCGGATTCTCCGAGCAGATTCTGGCCGCGGTCACCAAGAGCGATTTCCCCGTGGACATGAAGGCTTTCGTGCCCATCGTCATCTCGATGACGCTTCTGCTCGCCGTGACCGCTCTGCCGGTGAAGCCTCTCCAGACGCTCGCCCTCGGGAGCGGCCTCACCGCGGTGTTCTTCTGGGCGAGCTACGGACCGAGACGCTACGTGAACCTTTCCTTCGAAGAAGCGTTCCCGGTGTCCGTGCTGCTGATCGTCGTCCTCATGGCGACCGCGCTGACCGCGGTCGTTTACCACCAGCGGGTCGCGGCGTTTCGCTCCCGGCGCGCGGCGGAGGAAGCACTCGGCGCGCTGCGCGAAGCCCAGGGAAAGCTCCTGGTCTCGGAGAACGCGGCCTCGCAGAACCGATTCGCGGCAGCCCTTTGCCACGGCCTCAATACCCCTCTCGGGGCGCTCTCGAGCGCCTTCGCGACGCTGCTCCTGGCGTACGAGCGGTCGACGACGAAGCCCGACGAGCGCATCGCCCGCGCCGTCGCGGATGCGTCCGAGGCCGGACGGGCGTCCCTCTCGCGCCTCGAGGAGACGGTCACCCGCATGAAGCACCTCACGAACCTCGACCGCTCCGAGATCCAGGTGGTGGATCTGAACCAGCTCTGGCGTGACACGGTCCATTTCATGGACGACTCGCTCGCGCCCAGAGTGAGCTTCGACCTCGACCTGTCCCCAATCCCATCCGTCTCCTGCCGCCCCCAACAGCTCGCAGCCGTGTTCTCCAACCTCGTGCGCAACGCCGCCGCCGCGATAACGACGGAGGGCACGATCCGCATTCGCACGGCCTCGACCGTGAGCGAGATTCTGATCGAAGTGGAGGACGACGGCCACGGAATCGCTTCCTCGAAACTCTCGAGTCTCTTCGAGCCGAGCTTCAGGAGCGAGAACGGCCGCATCGGCACTTCCAACTGGGGACTGTTCGTCTCGCGGGGCATCGTCACCGACCACGGAGGACGGATCGAGATCGAAAGCGAGGAGGGGAAGGGGACCGTCGCCCGGATCCGGCTTCCCGTGGCCTAGATCGCGTAGAATCCAGGTATGTCGACGTCGCGCTCGCTCGAGGAGTCCCGGCGAGCCCGAGCGCGCCAGAGAGCTGCTTGGCCGGTTCGCTCGTACCGCCTGGGTGAGGAGCCCGGCGACGATTTGTCCGAGTCGACGACCTTGGAAGAACGTCTATCGATGATGTGGCCGCTCGCGGTCGAAGCCTGGACTCTGAGCGGTCGAGCGCTCCCGGTGTACGATCGCACTTGTTTGCCCGGGCGACTGTTCCGCTCGGGCGAGCTCCCACCCGACGACGGTGCCCCTTCGTAACCTGAACGAGGATTTTCGGGATTTACTCCTGGAGTTCGCGGACGCGAATCCGTGGGACGACCAAAGGATCTAGCCGACGTCTCCCGGCTGCAGAAGTCGTAGCCTCTTAGCCTCCTCCGCGGAACAGTCGGTTGGCTTCCGGGTACGAGAGAGCACCTTCGAGGAAGCTCGAGTAGGTACCCTCCTCCCTGAGCTCGCGCGAGATCTTCTGGATGAGACCGAGCGTCGCCCGCATCGCCCCCGAGCCGACGGTCACCCGCCGCACGCCGAGCGTCTCGAGCTCGGAGATCCGCGGCGTCCCCGCGACCGCGAGCAGGTTGAGAGGTCCTTCCACCTGGCTCACGAGCTCGGCGATGGTCTCTCGATCCGAGACACCGGGAACGAAGAGGCAGTCCGCTCCGGCTTCGCGGTAGGCGTTCACTCGCCGGACGGTATGGTCGAGGCGGCTCCCGGGCTCTCCGACGCCGGCGAGGAAGACGTCCGTCCGGGCGTTGATGACGAGGGGCACCCCGAAGCTCTCGCCGGCCTCCCGCACCGCGCGAATCTTCTCCACGTGGAGAGAAGGCTCTTCCAGACCCGTTTGCTCCCCCTTGCGGCTGTCTTCGAGGTTGAGCCCGACGGCGCCTTCCTCGAGGAGTCTTCTCACGCTTGCCGCCGCGTCCTCCGGCCGGGCTCCGAAGCCCGCCTCGAAATCGACGCTGAGCGGAACCTCGAGCGCTCGCGAGATGCGCCCGACGACCTCGAGGAGCTCCTCGCGCGGAAGCCTTTCCCCGTCGGGGTAGCCGAGGGCGAAGGCCACTCCGGCGCTCGTGGTGGCGACGGCGGCAAAGCCCGCCTCCTCGAACACGCGAGCGGAGGCCACGTCCCAGACGTTCGGAAGTACCAGAGTCCTGGGACCCTGGTGGAGCCCGAGGAACTCACGCGCGCGAAGGGCCTGTGTGACGACCATTTCGAGCTTCCTCCTGGACGTTCTTCACGAGATAATAAAGGGCTTTTGTGCCCATGGCGACTCTCGTAAACGTGGATGGAAAGCTCGGCTCCGAGGAGGATCGACTTCTCTCGCCCCTCGACCAGGGGTTCCTCTTCGGGGCGAGCGTCTACGAGACGGTTCGAACCTATGGGGGGAAGGCGTTTCTCCTCGAGCGGCACCTTTCGCGGCTCCGCGAGTCGGCCGGATCTCTCGACATCACGCTCGACGTGGCCAACGAGGAGCTCGCCGCCCGGGTCGAGGATACTCTGGTCGCGGCGGGAAATCCCGAGTCGTCGATCCGCATCGTGGTCTCCGCGGGAGTCGGCTCCATCGACTATCGCGCCGGCTCCGCCTCCAGGCCCACGGTGGTGGTGATCGTGAGGCCGCTTCCGGAATACCCCGACAAGCTCTACCTCGAGGGCGTCCGCGCCGTCATCGTCCCGATGATGCGCGCGACCAGGGGCGGCCTCGATCCGCGGATCAAGTCCTCGAACCTCCTCACGAACGTGCTCGCGCTCCGCGAGGCCCAACGGCAGAAGGCGTACGAAGCCATCATGCTGAACCCGGAGGGTGAGGTCGCCGAGGGCTCGATGTCGAACGTGTTCGCCATCGCGAAAAACGTCGTGCGCACGGCTCCCCTCTCCGCCGGGATCCTCGAGGGAATCACCCGCGAGCTCACGATCGAAGTCGCCCGCGAGAAGGGACTCAAGGTCGAAGAGCGGGCGTTCAAGCCCGAAGCGCTCCTCGCCGCGGACGAGGTCTTCATCACCGCCTCCTCCCGGCAGATCGTCCCCATCGTCCAGGTGGACAAGACCCGAATCGGGAACGGCACGCCGGGGCCCGTCACCCGGGTCCTGATCGCCGCCTACAAGGAAAAAGTCCGGAAGCTGATTCGCGAGAAGGAAGAAGGATGAAGAGCGACATCGAGATCTCCCGTTCCATCACCCCGAAACCCATTACCGAGATCGCCGCGAAGCTCGGGCTCGAGCCCGGAGACCTCCAGCCCTACGGGCATACGATCGCGAAGATCGAGCCGACGGTGCTTTCCCGCCCCAGGCGGAACGAACGATCGAAACTAATCCTCGTCTCCGCGATCACTCCGACGCCCGCGGGAGAGGGGAAGACCACCACCAGCATCGGCCTGGCGCAGGGGCTCGCGAAGATCGGCGAGAGCGTCTGTCTCGCCCTTCGCGAGCCGTCGCTCGGCCCGTGCATGGGCGTGAAGGGGGGCGCGACCGGCGGCGGCTTCAGCCAGGTCTACCCCATGGACCGGATCAACCTCCACTTCACCGGGGACTTCCACGCCATCACCACCGCCCACAACCTCCTTTCCGCGGTCCTCGACAATCATCTCTATTTCGGAAACCCACTCAACATCGACCCCCGCCGCGCACTCTGGAAGCGCGCGCTCGACATGAACGACCGTTCGCTCAGGACGACCATCGTCGGTCTCGGGGGACCGCTCCAGGGAGTGCCTCGGGAAACGGGATTCGACATCACCGCCGCTTCCGAGATCATGGCGATCCTCTGCCTCTCGGAGAACGAGGAGGATTTGAGAAAGAGGCTCGATCGCATCCTCGTCGGCTTCACTTACGACAAGGCGCCGGTCGAGGCGGCGAAGCTGAAGGTGACGGGAGCGATGCTCGCGCTTCTCGCCGACGCGCTCAAGCCGAACCTGGTGCAGACCCTCGAAGGAGTGCCGGCCCTCATCCACGGCGGACCTTTCGCCAACATCGCCCACGGCTGCAACAGCGTCCTCGCGACCCGCACCGCGCTTCATCTCGCGGACTGGGCGATCACCGAGGCGGGCTTCGGCTGCGATCTCGGAGCCGAGAAGTTCTTCGACATCAAATGCCGGACCGCTGGATTCGATCCGGCGGCGGTCATCCTGGTGGCGACGGTGCGGGCCCTCAAGATGCATGGCGGACGCGCCAAGGAAGACCTGACCCAGCCCGACGCCGGCGCGGTCGCCGCCGGGC
>DAISKN010000172.1:0-11089 GCA_036820975.1 Acidobacteriota bacterium
TGGAAGAGGAGGACGACGCGGCCGGGAAGCTCGCGCGCCGAGAGAAGGCGCGCCGGCCTCCACTTCCTTCCCGAGGGTCCGCTGGCGCGACTAGGGGCACGGCGGATGAGCGGATCGTTTCACCGGGCGCGAGTCCCGCCGGATATCGCTGTGCTAAACTAGTGCGTTTCACTGCGTCCGAATATGTCTTCCGATCTCGTCCGCAATTTCTGCATCATCGCCCACATCGATCACGGCAAGTCGACGCTCGCCGACCGCCTCATCCAGAGATGCGGAGGCGTCGCCGACCGCGAGTTCCGCGACCAGATCCTCGACTCCATGGATATCGAGCGGGAGCGGGGCATCACCATCAAGAGCAACTCCGTTACCCTTCTTTATCGCGCCAAGGACGGCAACGAGTACCAGCTGAACCTCATCGATACTCCCGGGCACGTGGACTTCTCCCATGAAGTGCGGCGCTCGCTCATGTCCTGCGACGGAGCCCTGATCCTGGTCGACGCCTCTCAGGGCGTCGAAGCCCAGACGCTCGCGAATCTCTACGTGGCGATGGAGTACAACCTCACTCTCCTTCCGGTGATCAACAAGATCGACCTTCCCGCCGCCGACGTCGACCGGATTCGCGAAGAGATCGACTCCGACCTCGGGCTCGACCCTTTCGAGGCCATTCCGGTGTCCGCCAAGCTCGGAACCGGGATCGACGAGCTCCTCGAGGCCATCGTCAAGAAGCTCCCCCCGCCTACGGGCGATCCCGATGCTCCCTTGAAGGCGCTCATCTTCGATGCCCAGTACGACTCCTACCGGGGGGTCGTGGCTCTCGTCCGGGTTAGGGACGGCCGGATCGCGGCCGGCCAGAAAATCCGCCTGATGCATACCGACAAAGAGTACGAGGTGGAGGAAGTGGGTCTCCTTCAGCTCAAGCGGGTGAAGACCAAAGAGCTGGTCGCCGGCGCCGTGGGATACGTCATCGCGAACATCAAGGCCATCCGGGACATCGCCATGGGCGACACCATCACCGACGCCGATCGAGGTGCTTCGGAACCCCTCCCCGGGTACAAGGAAGCGAAGCCAGTGGTGTTCTCCTCCATCTACCCGATAGCGACGGACGAGTACGAGGACCTGGCGAAAGCTCTCGAGAAGCTCTCGCTCAACGACCCGGCGATCATCTACCAGAAAGACTCTTCGTCGGCCCTGGGGTTCGGATTTCGGTGCGGGTTTCTCGGCCTCCTCCACCTCGACGTGGTTCAGGAGCGGCTGGAGCGCGAGTACGGCCTCGCTCTTCTTCTCTCGGCGCCGTCGGTGCGGTACCGCATCACCCTCGAGAGCGGAGAGGTTGTTCAGGTCGACAACCCGAGCCTCTATCCCGACCCCTCGCGGATCGCGAAAACCGAAGAGCCGTTCATCAAGGCGTCCATCATGATGCCGGAACGATACCTCGGTTCGATCATGGAGCTTTGCCGCGAGCGCCGAGGCGAGAAGTCGTCGTTTCACTATCTCGCCCAGGGCCGGGTGGAGCTGACCGCCGAGCTCCCGCTGGCCGAGGTGCTGTTCGATTTCTACGATCGACTCAAGACCCTGACCCAGGGTTACGGCTCGTTCGACTACGAGCTTCTCGACTACCGTGAGACGAAGATCGTCAAGGTGGACATCCTGGTGAACGACGAGAAGGTGGACGCTCTTTCCCAGCTGGTGCACGAGGACAAGGCCAGGGTCCGCGCCATGCACTACTGCGAGAAGCTCGCCGAGACCATCCCCCGGCAGCAGTTCCGGATCGCGATCCAGGGCGCCATCGGCGCCAAAATCATCGCCCGCACCACCATCAACGCTTTCCGCAAGGACGTGACCGCCAAGTGCTACGGGGGGGACATCACCCGCAAGCGGAAGCTCCTGGAGAAGCAGAAGGAAGGCAAGAAGCGGATGAAGATGGTGGGGGCGGTCGAGATTCCGCAGGCCGCCTTCATCGCCGTCCTGAAATCGGATGAGTCCTGAGGCGGGGCTCTACGTCCACGTCCCGTTCTGCTCGACCCTCTGTCCTTACTGCGATTTCGCAGTGAACCTCGCGACCGAGGCCCGCCGCTCCCGCTACGTGGAACTCCTGCTGACCGAGATCGCGCTGAGGGGCAGACCCGACGCGCCCTTCGACACCCTCTACTTCGGAGGCGGGACGCCGAGCCTGCTCCCGGCTTCGGGCCTCCGTCGCATCGTAGAGACACTTTCCGACCTCGAATGGCTTTCGGCGGGATGTCGGGTGTTCCTCGAGGCCAACCCCGAAGACGTGAACGAGGCCTCGCTAGCGGGCTTCCGGCAGGCGAGGGTGTCCACGCTGAGCCTCGGAGTCCAGTCCCTCGATCCCGAATCACTTCGCTTCCTCGGCCGGGGCCACACCAGGGATGAGGCGGTGCGGGCGATCGCCCTCTCCTGCCGGAGCGGCTTCGAGACCGTTTCCGTGGATCTGATCTACGGTCTCCCCGGCCAGACGGAGGAGCGCCTCCGGCAGGATCTCGAGGACGCCGTCGCCCTCGGGCCGGACCACTTCTCCTGTTACCAGCTGACGGTGCACGAGAGGACTCTTTTCGGGCGCCGGAAGCGGGAGGGACGTCTCGAGGAGGCTTCGGAGGCGGCGCAATCGGGGCTGTTCCGCGTTACGCACCTCGTTCTCGAGAGCGCCGGCTACGAGGCGTACGAGGTATCCAACTTCGCCCGCGCTCCCGAGCACCGCTCCCGGCACAATCAGAAATACTGGACCCACGCGCCCTACCTCGGGCTCGGCCCCGGGGCTCATTCCTTCGACGGCCGCACGCGGGCCTGGAACGAGCGCTCGTTCTTCGACTGGGAACGCAGGCTTCGCCGGGAGGAGATTCCCGTGGCAGGGAGCGAAAGCCTTCGAGGCGAGGAGCTTCTGCTCGAGACCCTCATGCTGAGGCTCCGCACTCGCGAGGGCTTCGACCTCGACGACATCCTGGAGCGCTTCGGGGTCGACCTCCTGGATCTCAACCGCGCGCTCATCGACAAGAGCCTCGAGGACGCGCTCCTCGTTCGGGACGGCTCCTGGCTTCGGCCGACGCTCGATGGGCTCGCAGTCGCCGACGGGCTCGCCGGCGCTTTTCGCCTCTCACCCGATCCATGGAAAGCCGCGCATCTCTGAGCTACCGGCGGATCTTCAGTCTCTGGCTCCCGCTCGCGGCCACATGGCTGATGATGTCCATCGAGGGCCCGTTCCTCGCCGCGGTCATTGCCCGGCTTCCGGACCCCATCTTCAACCTCGCGGCCTACGGAGTCGCGTTCTCCTTCGCGACCATCGCCGAAGCGCCCATCATCATGATCTTGAGCGCCTCGACGGCGCTGGTGAGGGATCTCGACTCCTACCGGCGGCTTCGCAACTTCAGCTTCGCCCTCAACCTCGCGGTCACGCTGGTCATCCTCGTTGGCCTGCTGCCCGCGATCTTCAACTGGATCGCCAGGGATCTGATCGGGCTTCCCGACTCGGTGGCCGAGCTCACCCACCGCGCCCTTCTCCTCCTGGTGCCCTGGCCCGCGGCTATCGGCTATCGACGCTTCTACCAGGGAATCCTTATCCGCCAGAACCTGACGAGGCGCGTCGCCATGGGCACGGTCATCCGGGTCATCGGGATGAGCGGCGCCGCCATCGTGCTCTTCCGCTACTTCGCGCTCCCGGGGGCCCTGGTGGGGGCGGGTGCCCTTTCGGTGGGGGTGGTGCTCGAGGCCATCGGCACCCGGTTCATGGCGTGGGGAGTGCGCGAGCGGATCGCGGAGGCGTCGCCCGATTCCGGGGCGGAGGCGCTCACGCTCCGCCGCATCGCCGATTTCTACTTTCCACTCGCGCTGACGTCGGTCATCGCTCTGGGCGTGCAGCCGACGATAATCTTCTTCCTCGGCGGGAGCCTTCGAGCCCTCGATTCGCTCGCGGTCCTGCCGGTGATCACCTCCCTCACGTTTCTGTTCCGGAGCATCGGCCTGTCGTATCAGGAGGCGGCGATAGCGCTTCTCGACGGCTCCCGGGAGAACTTCCGCCGGATCTCGACCTTCGCCGCGTTCGTGGGGGTGGCCGCGACCGCGGGGCTCGGTCTCATCGCCTTCACCCCTCTCGTCCACGTCTGGTTCCGCGACGTCTCGGGGCTGAGCCCGGAGCTTGCCCTGTTCGCCGTCCTTCCGCTCCGGATCTTCTCCACGATTCCGTTCTTCTCGATGCAGCTCGCCTACCAGCGGGCGATTCTCGTCTTCGGGCGGGCGACGAGATCCATCACCCTCTCGACGATGATCGAGGTCGCGACCATCGTCCTCGTCCTCTACCTCACCGTGCACGTCCTGGATTGGGTCGGCGCGGTGGCGGCCGTGGTTTCGCTCCTCGCCGGCCGCATCGTGGGAAACGCCTACATGATGTATGCCTGCCGTCTCGTTCTCACCTCGACGGGGATGTTGGGGGCGAGGGCGATTCCGGAGGCGGCCCCGATTGCGCCCGCGAGCCACCCCGACGTATCTTGATCGCATGAGCAAGCACTGGCGGTGGATTTTCGTGGGGGCTCTCGCTGCCCTCGGAGCGGGCGCCGCAGCTCCCGCCAAGATGACCCTTCCCGCATACGACGGCGCCGGCAACGTCGTCCGTCCCCAGGGGTACCGTAAGTGGGTGTTCGTCGGGACCTCGCTCGGGCTTCGCTACATGGGTGAAGGCGGAGCCGACGACGGCCCGGGAAGCTTCCACAACGTATACATCCAGCCGGAAGCTTACGACGAGTTCCAGAAGACCGGCGGGTTTCCGGAGAAGACCATCCTGGCGATGGAGGTCTACAGCGCGGGAACGAAGGAACCGAAGTCCGAGCTCACGGGAGGGTTCTACGGAGACAAGCTCACGGGCTTCTCGGCCGCGATCAAGGACAAGGAGCGCTTCCCGGAGGGGTGGGGCTACGTGAGCTTCATGCGCGACGGCTCGAACCTCGCGGCGACGGCGGAGCCCTTCCGGAAGTCGCAGTGCTACGACTGCCACCTCGAGCACGCGGCGACGGACAACGTCTTCACCCAGTTCTACCCGCTCCTGAGGCGGTGAAGCGCCTCAACTTCCTGAGCGGGCTTGAGCTCGATCGGGCCGCGGCGCTGCGCACTAGCCCCGAACGACTCGACGAAGCCTGGAGCCGTCCCGACACCCGCGTTCTTCCGGTCTGGAGGTCGAAGCACCTCGTGCTGCGCGAGGACGTGACGTCTCTCGTTCTCCTCGGCCCCGACCGTCTCGAAGCCTACCGGGAATCGAGGGTTCTCTTGGGCACCGGGGGCGGCGTTGCATACTTCGCCGTCGATCTGTCGCCCGAGGAAGAGCACGCGGAGTCTCTGGGGCTTCCCTCGATGCACGCCGTCCTCGGGCTCCGTGAAGTCGCACCGCTCGTCTCGCAGGCGGAGGGGGCGCTTCTCGCCTATGCCTCGGGAATCCTCGGCTGGCACCGCAGGCATCGCTTCTGCGGCGTCTGTGGAAGCGAGACGAGATCGACCCAGGGAGGGCACGTCCGGGTGTGCGCGGGCGACGGTTGCGGGGAACACCACTTTCCGCGGACCGATCCCGCGGTCATCATGCTGGTGATCGACGGCGAGCGCAGTCTCCTCGGAAGGCAGGCGGCCTGGCCTTCTTTGGTGTACTCGACCCTCGCGGGATTCGTCGAGCCGGGGGAGAGTCTGGAAGAGGCGGTGAGACGCGAGGTGCACGAGGAGACCGCGGTCGAGGTCGACGAGGTCCAGTATCACTCGTCGCAGCCATGGCCCTTTCCCAGCTCGCTGATGCTGGGGTTTACCGCCCGGGCGCGAACGACGGAGATCCTCCTTTCGCACGAGCTTGAGGACGCGCGCTGGTTCACGCGCGAGCAGGTGCGGCGCCGTGAAGGAGTCGAGCTTCCCTCGACGATCTCCATCGCGAGAAGACTCATCGAGGACTGGCTCACGGAGTAGCTTCCTCTCCGCGGAGCGTGTACAGCCCGGCGCCCACGATCACCGCGACCCCCATCCAGACCATCGGCCCCGGGAAATCGCCGAAGAACAGGAGCCCGAAAATCGTGGCCCAGACGAGCGCCGTGTACTCGAAGGGCGCCACCACCGAGGCGGGAGCTCTCTGGAACGCGGCGGTAACGCCGAGGTGCCCGCAGAGCGTGAAGACTCCCATCGCCGCGGTGAGTGCGACGTCGAATCCGCTCATGGGCGCCCAGACCGCGGGCGCGCCCAGGAGTCCCACGAGTCCCTGGACCCCGAAGGTGTAGACGAGAAACGTGAAGGTCCGTTCTCTTCCACCGCTTCGCTCCGCCATCCACCGCGTGAGCACCATCATGAGCGAGTAGGAGAAGCTGGCCAGAAGCACCAGGAGCGCCTCGGGGCGAAGGCCCTCCCCGGTGGGCTGGGCGACGAGGAGCATTCCCAGGAAGCCCACCGCGACCGCGATCCATCGCCGCCGGCCGACGCGCTCGCCCAGAAAAGGCACCGAGAGAGCCACCACGATGAACGGGCCGCCGAACTCGACGGCAATCGCGTCGGCGAGAGGCAGCACCCGCACGGAAGCGAAAAAGAACAGGAACGCGACGGTGCTGCACAGGGACCGGAGGACGTGTGCCGCCGGCTGGCGGGTGCGAAGCACTTCCCGACCGCCGAAGTAGGGCGCGAGCAGGAGAAGGATCGCGGCGGCGACGGCGCTTCGCAGCGCGAGGACCTGAAAAACGGAGAAGTCCCGAACCGCCCATTTGCCGATGGCGTCCATCCCGGCGAAGGAGGCCACGCCCGCCAGCATGCACACGATCCCGCTCGTCCGTTCTCGCAAGGGAGCGCCATCCTATCTTAGAATTCTTGCGCCCAGACGAAAGGAGAATTCATGACAGAAACCAATGCCAGGCCTCGTTTCCTCCATCGCGATCCGCTCGGCTATTCACACGTAGTCGAGGTGCGCGGCGGCCGGACGCTTTACATCGCCGGACAGATCGCGCTCGACGACGGAGGAAATCTCGTGGGAAAAGGCGACCTCGGCGCGCAGGTCGAACAGGTGTTCAGGAATCTCGAGGCGCGGCTGGGGGAAGGTGGAGCGACGTTCAGGGACGTGGTCAAGCTCAACTACTATCTCACCGATGCGTCGGATCTCCAGACGTTGCGCGAGATCCGGAACCGCTACCTCAACGTGGAGCAGCCGCCCGCCAGCACTCTGGTCGTGGTGAAGCAGCTCTTCCGCGAGGAGTTCCTGGTCGAAGTCGAAGCCGTCGCCGTCGTCAACGAATAGAAGGAACGCCAGACCCCGTGCTTCCACTCTGCGCCGTCGGATTGCTGCTTGCCGCCCAGACACTTGCTCAGCCGCTCCCTCCGCGCGAGAAGCTCCTGAAGCTCGAGACTCGTGCGAGCCTCCTCCACGTGACCGCGCATCCCGACGACGAGCATGGGGGAATGCTGACCCTTCTGAGCCGGGGACAGGGAGCGCGGGTGGCCCTGGTGAGCCTCACCCGGGGCGAGGCCGGAGCGAACGCCATCGGACCCGAGCTCTTCGACGGGCTCGGCTGGATTCGGGCGGAAGAGCTCGCCGCCGCGGGGCGTCAGTACGGCCTCGACGCGCTCTACTTCACGAGGCTCGCCGACTACGGCTACTCGAAGCGGCTCTCGGAGGCGCGCGAGAAGTGGGGGAGGGACGAGGCGCTCCGGGACCTGGTTCAGGTCATTCGGGCGGAGCGGCCTTTCGTCGTCGTCTCCCGCTTCCAGGGTGGTGATCGCGACGGGCACGGCCAGCACCAGTTCGCCGGCGTCCTCGCCCGCGAAGCGTTCGATGCGGCGGGCGACGGCGCTCTATTTCCCGAGGCCGGCGCTCCTTTTCAGCCTCTCAAGCTGTACATGGGGGGAGTGCGGGAGGACGAGGACTGGAACGTCGTCGTCGATTCGGGAACCTACGATCCCTGGCTCGGCGATTCCTACGAGAACGTGGCCCGGAAAGGCCTCAGCCTGCAGCGCTCGCAGACCGGCGGCCGGGTCCAACGGGTGGAAGGCCCGTTTCGCCGCTACTACAAGCGGGTCGCGAGCCTCGTCGAGGCGCCCGAGAAGGAGTCGAGCTTTTTCGACGGAATCGATACGGCCGTTCCCGCGAGCGTCGAGCGGGAGCGGCTCGCGTCTGCCATACGAGCCTCGGACGGGGTCCGTTTTTCCGCGACCGCGAAGCCGAAGGGTACGGCCGATTTCGCGACCATGGGGCCGGTCGTGCCGGGAGACGTCTTCGATCTGCGTCTCAGCTTCTGGAACGGGAGCCGCTCTCCAGTTCGCCTCCAGGCCGTGAACCTCCAGCTCGCGGCGGGCTGGAAAATCCCGATGGAGCCGTTCGTCCCGATCGATCTCGCCCCCAACGAGACCTGGTCTCGCGTCGTGGAGGTGCGCCTCGACCAGGATGCCGCGACCTGGCGGCCGCATATCGAGCGCGAATCCATCGCGGAGAATCATTACCGGGGAGACGATTGGTTCCGGGGCGCTCCGAGGCCCATGGCGAGCGCTGAGCTCGAGTACGCGATTCATGGCATCGCGCTCACCGAGCGTGAGGTGGTGAAGCGCTTCGAAGCCCAGCTCCCGTTCGGCGACGTCGCCCGGGAGCTGGTGGCGCTCCCGGCGCTCTCGGTTTCGGCGCAGCCTGCACTGGCCATCGTCCCCCCGGGAAGGGGAGCGTCGCGGCTGAAGGTTTCGGTAGAGGTCCGGAATCACGCCTCCCGGTCGCTCACCGGGCGCGTCTCTCCGGAGCTTCCGGAGGGGTTCCGGAGCGAGCCTCCTTTCCGAGATCTGGACCTGAAGGCCCGGCAGGTGAATCGCTTCTCGTTTCAGATCGAGGCGCCTTCGTCCGTCGCGGGCGATCGCCGCATCCGCGCGGTCGTCGAGAGCGAGGGGAGATCGTACCGCGAGCTCTACGATCCCATCGAGCACCGGGATCTCGAAACGCGCTACCTCGTGACTCCCGCCGAAGTGCGCCTCCTGGGAATCGACGTGCAGGTTCCCGAAGGCCTCGTCGTCGGTTACGTCGCAGGCGTGGGCGACGAGATCCCCGAGGCGATCGAAGCTCTCGGCGCGACGGTGGACCGACTCTCGACGGAGGATCTCGCGACGAAACCGCTCGGGGGATACGCTGCCGTGGTTCTGGGAACTCGCGCCTACGCGGTGCGGGACGACATCGTTACCCACAACGGCCGGCTCCTTTCCTACGTGGAGGACGGAGGCCACCTCGTCGTTCTCTACAACACGCCGGAGTTCCAACCCACCGGGATCGCTCCTTACCCCGGCACGCTGCCCGAGAACGCGGAGGAGGTGTCGGAAGAGGACTCGCCCGTCGAGATCCTGGCTCCGGACCATCCGGTGATGAGAGCGCCCAACCGCATCACGCTCGCCGACTTCGACTCGTGGCTCGAACAGCGAGGCTCGAAGTTCTGGAGCGAGTGGGACGAAACCTACGTACCGATTATCGCTTCCCACGACGAGGGCCAGCCGCCGCAGAAGGGCGGATGGCTCGTGGCTCGTCATGGAAAGGGCTACTACACGTACTTCGCCTACGCTCTTCATCGACAGCTCCCCCTGGGAGTGCCCGGAGCCTATCGCCTCCTCGCGAACCTACTCGCCCTTGGCCGAGCGGACGGAGGCCTCGACCTGGCCCGCGCGAACCGGTAGGAGCTCTGCGGTCGTCGAGAACATGCATGCCGGGATGTGAGGTGGCGCGCAGCCCCTCTGGAACGGGCAGTGACGCGTTGGATTTGACGAGGAAGCCGCTCTTTTCACGGCACGCTGCCTAGCCGCTCCCTTCTCGACTCGACGCGCCACATGGGGTCGGTCGAGAACCGGAGCGAGCCAAGTGCATGAACCGTTCCGCTTCTTTCTGTCTCCAACGTGCTAGACGGAGATCGAGAGGACGCCATGACACGACTTCTAAGCCACCTATTCCTGCTGTTTCTGGTCACGTTGGGATTCGCTTGCAGCGACGATAGCCCGGTTTCACCTGACCCCGGTCCCGGACCGGTTGCGGGAATCGCCGGTTCGGCGCTGACCCCTGACGCAGCCGCCGCCCTGGAGCGCGGCATCCTCGACGAGTATCACGCGGAGCAGATCTACTTGAGAGTGATCGAGGACTTCGGAGAAGTGTTCCCATTCACGAACGTCGTCTACGCCGAGGTGCGGCATTCGGATTCCATTTCGCGCCTCTACGTAAACCGCGGTCTACCCGTGCCCGGGAACCCCTGGAATCGAGACAACGTACCGAGGTTTCGATCGATCCCCGAGGCTTGCCGCGCCGGTGCCGATGCCGAAGAGCAGAACGTCGAGATGTACGAAGAGCTCCTTCGTCTCGGGCTTCCGTTCGACGTGAGAACGGTATTCACGAATAACCGGCGCGCGTCGCTCGAGAATCATCTACCCGCGTTTCGCTCCTGCTCGTGAAGTGGGGCCTCTCACGGGCGGTCGGCGACGGCGCACGCGAGAGGAGATGAAATCCCATCGGGCCGCCGATGGTCAAAAGCGGCGGTGCGCTAGGGGAGGGACCTACTCGCTCTTGGCGGAGCGGATGTAGGCCTCGACCTGCCCTGCGAGAACCGGTAGGGGAACGGGGCCTTCGAGGAGGATCACGTCGTGGAACTCGCGCACGTCGAACCTCTCTCCGAGCTCCCGCTCCGCCTGCTCGCGGAGCTCCCGGATCTGAATCTCTCCCATTTTGTACGAGAGCGCCTGCCCGGGCCAGGAAATGTAGCGGTCGGTCTCCGTCGTGACTTCGTGGAGTGACAGCGCGGTGCGGGAGGCCAGATAGTCGATCGCCTGCTCCCGGGTCCATCCGAGGGCGTGCATTCCGGTATCGACCACGAGCCGGCAGGCCCGCCACATCTCGTAGGTGAGGCGGCCGAAGTTGCTGTAGGGGTCGGTGTAGAAGCCGGCTTCGAGGCCGAGCCTCTCGGAGTAGAGTCCCCAGCCTTCGCCGTAGGCGCCGATTCCCGAGAACCTCCGGAAATCCGGAAGCCCCTCGAGCTCCATGCGGAGCGCGTTCTGAAGGTGGTGCCCCGGGACCGCTTCGTGGAGCGTGAGGGCCTCGAGCGTGTAGAGCGTGCGGCTCTCGAGCTTG
>DAISKN010000173.1:0-11023 GCA_036820975.1 Acidobacteriota bacterium
CCCTCGGCGATCTGCTTGAACAACGGCAACGCCTCATCCAGGGGAATGGGCCCTTGAAGGATGCGCTCCGCCAGGGTACTTCCATCGACGAGCTCCATCACCAGGAAGTGCGCGCCGTCCAACTCTTCGAGACCGTGAAGCGTCGCGATGTTCGGGTGATTCAGGGATGCGAGGAGGCGGGCTTCGCGCTTGAACCTGGCCAGGCGGTCCTGGTCCTTGGAGAACGCTTGGGGAAGGATTTTGAGCGCGACCTCCCGTCCCAGCTTCACGTCACGGGCCCGATAGACCTCGCCCATACCCCCGGCTCCAATCGGCGAGAGCATATGGTAGGAGCCCAGGCGATTTCCCGCGGCGAGGGCCATTCGGCCACCTCCGGACGGCCAATGTTGCGTCCTTCAGTGGGAAAGATCAACAAGGAGCGCCCCTAACCCACGCGGTCCTTAGACGCTCGCCACTTTCTTCCGCCAAGAAAATACCATCGAGAATCTAATGTGACTCGCGAAGCGCACTGCTTAGCGAGTTAGATACTCGTGAAGCAGACCATGGAAGAAGTGCACGCCGTTCTCCCGCCGCACCGAGAGTCGTCCTCGATCGTAAGCGTGCGAGCGCAGACCCTTCTGCACCGAGTTTCCGATCGCGACGTCCTCGATCTGCACCTGATGGCTGAAGGCGACGGCGGCCTCGATGTCCTCGCCGTCGAGCGCGAACCACTCGAAGACGGTGAGGGTGCGCTCGTGGTCGAGAGGAATGACCGCGTTCGCCTGTAGATTCCCCGGATAGAAGTTCAGCATCAGGTTCGGGAATACCCAGTAATAGAGAGCCTTCTCGTCCTCTTCCCTCTTCGGATAGGTTCGGTCCTCGTCCGAAGACGGGCGAAGCGGCGCGTACTGAGTCGCGTGATTGCGGAACGCTTCGACGCGATACTTCTCATAGTCGAGCTCGCGGTAGAGCGCGGGGTGGATCATCGGGATGTGATACCCCTCGAGGTAGTTGTCGACGTAGATCTTCCAGTTCGCCTCGACCACGTACTCGCGGCGCTCGCGAAACTTCATCTTCTCGATGGGAAACCCGGCGCGCTCGACCTCGAACGCGATCTCGGGCGCAGTCTCGCGGAACGAGGGCCCCGAGGCCTCCAGGCTCCCAAGGACCATAGGCCCCCACGCTTCCACCCTGACCCCGGGAAGGCAGACGTCGTCGATCTCGAAGTCCTCGACGCCTTCCATTTCGGGCGCGCGACGGAGTCTTCCGTCGAGGCCGTACGTCCAGCCGTGGTACGGGCACTGGAGGAGCTTGCCGTTTCCCTTTCCCTCCGCGATCAGCGCGGCGCGGTGGCGGCAGACGTTCGAGAGACCGCGGAGCCTGGAATCGTGATCGCGCGCCACGACGATCGGCTCGTCCAGGAGCGACGCCGCGAAGTAATCGCCGGGGCGGGAGACGTCCTCGGCGCGTCCGATCCATTGCCAGCTGCGCCGGAAGATCTTCTCGCGCTCGCGGTCGAGAAACGCCGGATCCAGATACCAGCTCGAAGGAATGGTAGTCGCCTTCGAGAGCTCCTTCGGCTCGTATTCGCTCAATCCGATCTCCTATTCGGACCGAATCGCCTGCACCGGGTCGATGCGGCCCGCCCGCCGCGCGGGCACGAGGGTCGCGAGAAGCGCCACTCCGAGGAGCAGCGCTCCCGTAGCGGCGAAGACCGAGGCGTCTCTCGGATCGACACCGAAGAGCACGGCCTCGAGGACATGGCCGCCAAAGTACGCCGCGAGGAGACCGAGCGCCACTCCGAGAGCCGCCGGCTTCAGCCCCTGAGCCAGCATCAGGCGAGAGACACTCCCGCGCTCGGCGCCGAGCGCGAGCCTGAGGCCAATCTCCCGGGTTCGGGTCGCCGCCGCGTAGGCGACCACTCCGTAGATACCGACGGAGGCTAGAGCCGCCGCCAGGCCGGCGAAGGCGGCGAGAAGACCCAGGTGAAAGCGCATCGGCGCGAACTGACGGTCGAGGACCTCGGTCATCGTTTCGATCCGATGGATCGGCACGGCGGGATCCATCTCGCGGAGAATCTCCCTCGCCGCCGGGAGGACCGCCGCCTCGGGACGGCTGCGCACCGCGATAGTCATGCTCTCTGGACCGTAGAGCCCGTGGGGCACGTAGATCTCGGCGGAAGGCTCGACCTGGAGTCCGCGCGACCGGGTGTCGGCGACGACGCCCACGATGCGCCATTTCGGCGAACCGTAGCCGAGGTCCACCGTGATGGTCACCTCGCGGCCGAAGGGATCCTCGGAAGGAAAGTTCTCCCGCACGAACGTCTGGTTCACGAGCGCCACGGGAACGGGGCCCGGGTCGTCGACTGAGGTGAGCCCGCGACCCCTCACGACGGCGGTCCGCATGGTCTCGAGGTAGCCGGGGCCGATCGAGTGAATCGAGGCTTCCCTCTCCTCCCCGGGCGCGGGCTCGGGACGTCCCTCGACGAGGACCTTTCCCGTGGCGATCCCTCTTCCCAGCGGCGGCCCCCAGACGGATCCCGCGGACTCGACGCCGGGAATCGTCCGTAGACGCTCCTCGAGCTCTCGATAGAACCGTCGGACCTTGTCGAGTCCGTCGTAGCGCACCTCGGGGAGGAGCACGGTGAACCGGGAAACGTTCCGCGCGTCGAAACCGGTATCGATCGCGTACAGGGCGGCGAAGCTCTTCAGCAGGAGCCCCGCGCCGACGAGGAGCAGGGCCGCGAGCCCCGTCTCCATCACCAGGAGCAGGTTCCGGAACCGCTGCCGCCCGGGACCGGAGGAGCTTGCGGCCGGAAGACCGGCTCGAACGGGGCTCCTCAGGAGAATCGCGGCCGGGGCGGCGCTCACCAGCAGGGTCACGAGGAGGAGCGTTCCGAGGGTGACGAGAAGGACGGGGAGGTCGATCCGGACGAGCTCGACCCGCGGGAGATCGGGGGCGAGCCCGAGGAGCGCGTCGAGGCTTCCCGCCGCGAGGGCGATACCCAGAGCTCCTCCGGCGGCTGCGAGAAAGAAGCTCTCGAGAAGCGTCTGCGACACGAGACGCGCGCCGCTCGCTCCAATCGCCGTTCGAATCGCGAGCTCTCCCGTCCGCGCGGATGCGCGCACCAGGAGAAGGCTCGAGACGTTCGCGCAGGCGATGAGCACGAGGACTCCGACCGCCCCCATGAGCAGCATCAAGCCCGGCCGGGCCTCTCCCACGATCTGGTCCTGGAGCGTGCGGAGGTGGAAGCGCTTTCCGGTGTTCGTGTCCGGATAGGCGGCCTCCAGGTTCTCCGCCAGCCGATCGACCTCGGCCCGCGCCGACTCCAGGCTCGCGCCCTTCGCGAGGCGCCCGACGCCGCGCAGCCCGTGGCAGCCGCGCCCGCAGTCTTCCGACTGGATCCGCGCAGGGATCCAGAGCTCGGCGCTCTCCGGGAACCGGAGCTCCGGGCGTGCGATGCCCACGATCTCGTGCGGCACTCCGTTCAGCGTCACCGTCGTGCCGAGAACGTCGTCCCGGCCTCCCAGGCGGGAAATCCAGAAGCCGTATCCCACGACCGCGACCGAGGGCCCCACGGGTCCGAGCTCCGAGGGCGCGAGGTCGCGGCCCAGGTGAGGCGCGGTGCGGAAGGTGGCGAGAATCCCGTTGGTCACGCGGGCTACCTCGATGACCTCGGGCTCTCCCAGCTCCGTGAGGGTCATGCCGGTGGAGCTATAGCCGACCAGGCTCTCGATCGAAGGCGCATTCGCCTCGATGTCCACCAGGTCCGGGTAGGACATACTCGAGAGTACGGACTGATCGCTCGACCACAGGCTGAGGACGCTCACGAGCTTCTCGGGCTCGGGGTAGTCGAGCGGCGCGAGGAGAACACCCTTCACCACGCTGAAAATGGCGGTATTCGCGCCTACACCGAGCGCGAGCGTCAGGACGGCCGCGAGCGTGAACGCGGGCCGCTTTCGGAGCGAGCGGACGGCGAAGCGCGCTTCCTTCAGCGAGACTTCGAGCCAGGTGCCCATATCCGATTTCCTCCTCGCGGGTGCGATGCGGGATCTTCGATCGTCGATGCGCTCCCGAAGACCGGTCGCGACGAGATTCGCCGAAGCCCGGGCGACGAAGACGAGCGCGGCGACCCGGCCTTCCCGCCGCCGCTCGCCGAGGCGGGCGGCGAGGGTCTCGAGCATCGAATCGGCGAAGCGCTCGCGGAAGCGCGCCGGATAGGAGCGGAGCGCGGCCCGGAACAGCAGGTCGACGGACCTCGTCATCCCCCGGCCCCCTGGGGCAGGATCGCGCGGTTCCTGGCGATCTCGACCGCGGAGGCGAGCCGCCTCGCTTCCGCCTTCAGAAGCGCGCGTCCCTCACGGGTGAGCCGGTAGTAACGGCGGGAGCGCCCGCGATGAACGCGCGGCGCCGAAGCGGGAGCGGCTGTTTCCTCGACGAGCCCGGCGCTCATCATGCGGGCCAGCACCCGATAGAGGGAGCCCACCTCCGGACTCACGGCGCCGCCGGACTCCGTCTCGATCCCCTTCAGGATCGCGTACCCGTGAAGGGTTCGCCTCGCGAGCACCAGGAGGACGTGAAAATCCACCGCGCTCAGAGGGACACCGGGAAACGCTTCCGTATCGTTTAGATGCACGGTGCATATATACACCATGCCTGTATGGAAGACAACCTCAGAAGAGAGTCACCGGGTCCACGTCCACGGTCGTCGCCCGCAGGAGGGCCTCGTCCGAGAACAGCGCCCTTACCGCGTGCCGGGCGCGCGCGTGCTCGCGTCTCGGGACCTTCAGCAGGATCTGGGAGCGGTACCGGCCCGCGATCTTGGAGCGCGCCGCGAAAGCCGGCCCCAGCACCTTGACGTCGTCGGGAACTCCTCTCCTCAGGAACGCGGCCGCGCGGCGGGCGAGCGTCGCCGCTTCCGCCATCGAATCGCCCTCGACCACGAGGTTCACGAGGTTCACCACCGGCGGATAGTGGAGAGCCCGGCGGAACTTCCGCTCCATCTCGAAGAAGCCTTCGAAGTCCTGCGCGCGCGCGAACTGGAGGCTGTAGTGCTCGGGAGCGAACGCCTGGATGATCACCTCCCCCTCACGCTCGCCTCGTCCCGCCCGTCCCGCCACCTGCGTCAGGAGCTGGAACGTCCTCTCGGCGGCGCGAAAGTCCGGCGTCGAGAGCCCGCTGTCCGCGGCGAGAACGCCGACGAGGGTGACCGCGGGAAAGTCATGCCCCTTCGCGAGCATCTGCGTTCCCACGAGGAGATCGATCTCCCGGGAGGCGAAGCGCGAGAGAAGAGACTCGTGGCTTCCCTTCCTCCGCATGGTGTCGCGATCCATCCGCGCGACGCGGATCCCGGGAAAGAGAGAGTTCAGGAGCTCCTCCACGCGCTCGGTCCCGTAGCCGACGAGCCGGAGGTACTCTCCCCCGCAGGTATCGCAGCTTTCGGGAGTCGCCCGCCCGAGCCCGCAGTAGTGGCAGACGGCGAGGGTCGCGCTCCGGTGGAGAGTCATGGCGACGCTGCATTCGCCGCACTGGAGCGCGAGGCCGCACTTCCGGCAGAGAAGCTGTCCCGCGTATCCCCGGCGGTTCAGGAGAACCATCGCCTGCTCGCCGTCCCGGAGCCGCGCGGCGATTGCCTCCCGAAGCGGGCCGGAAACGACGACCTCCGGACCCTCTTCACGGATCACCTCCCGCATATCGAGAAGAACGACGCGTGCGAGCGGGCGGTCGCCGATTCGGTCGGGAAGGGTCAGGAGCCGATAGCGCCCTTCGACCGCGTGGCTGTAGGACTCGAGGGACGGCGTCGCCGAGCCCAGGACCACGACGGCGCCGTCGTTTCGCGCGCGCACGATGGCGACGTCGCGCGCGTTGTAGCGCGGGCTCTCCTCCTGTTTGTAAGACCCTTCGTGCTCCTCGTCGACCACGACGAGCCCCAGACGCTCGACGGGGGCGAGCGCCGCCGCCCGCGCGCCGACGACGACTTTCGCCTCGCCCTGCCGGATCCGCCACCACTCGTCCCGCCGCTCGCCCGCGCCGAGGGCGCTGTGAAGGATGGCCACTTCGCCGCCGAATCGGGAGTGGAGCAGGGCTCCGAGGCGCGGCGTGAGCGCGATCTCGGGGACGAGCATCAAGACCGAGCGTCCCCGAGCGAGCGCCGTCTCCGCCGACCGGAGATAGACCTCGGTCTTACCGCTTCCGGTCACGCCGCGGAGCACGAACGGCTGGAACTCGCTCGCGTCGATGGCGCTCCGGATCGAATCGAGGGCTTCTCCCTGCGCCGGCGTGAGGGAGACGGCTTCTCCGACTTCCGACGGAGAGATCCTTTCCCAGGGGCTCCGGCGGGACTCCTCGGCGAGGATCTCGATGTATCCCTTCCTCGCGAGGGCCCCGAAGGGACCCGCCTTTCGAAGATCGAGCTCGTTGCGGATGGTGAAGATCGGAACGGGGTCGGTGGAGGTCGAAAGGAGGGTGAGAATGCGCGTCGCCGCCGGACGCAGCTTTTCCTCGCGAAGGACGCGGCTTCCCTCCTCGGTGATGCGCGCGACCCGGATCGTCCGCGCGCCGCCTCCTCCCGGGTGCTTTCGCTCGACCAGGCCGCTCTCGACGAGCTTCGTGAGGGTTCCCGTGACGGATTTCTTCCCCAGCGCCCGGGCGAGCGCGGAAGCGCTCATCGGCCTCGCGAGCGCCTGGAGGATCCGCGAGGCGGTCGGGGTCACCGGGGACGCGTCGACCGACTTCGCTCTCTGGAACAGGACGCGCTCCGCGTGCGGGGTCTCCGGAGGAAGCATGGCGCGGCAGACGAGGCCGGGAGCCGCCAGGTAATAGTCGGAGACGAACCGCGCGAGGGCGAGCTGGGAAGGGCTCAGGACCGGCTCTTGATCGACGAGGGAGGAGACCGGCTTCAGCGTGGTATCCGGGGGGAGCTTCGGCGCTTCCTCCCGGACCTCGAGGATGCAGCCGATGAGAGAGCGGGCGCCGAAGCGCACGCGAACGCGGTGCCCGGCCCCCGCGCGCGCGAGCGACTCGGGAATCCCGTAGGAGAACGTCTGCGGCAGCGGAACAGGAAGAGCTACCTCGGCGAAGGCCACGAACGGCCCGCTCGGCAACGTTCTCAGCCCTCGGCCAGGAGCTTCCGGATGAGCTTCATGTCGTCCCAGCACTCACGCTTCTTTCCGGGATTGCGCAGAAGGAACGCCGGGTGGTACGTGGGGACGAGCTTGGCGCCACGGTAGGAGAAGATGCGCCCTCGAAGGCGGGTGATGCCTTCGTCGGTCCGGAGAAGGTTCAAAGCCGCCACCCGCCCGAGGGCGCAGATCACCTTGGGCCGCACGGCGTCGATCTGCCGGTCGAGAAACGGACGGCAGGCCTCGGCCTCGTCGGGCTCGGGCTCGCGATTCCCCGGCGGACGGCATTTCACGACGTTCGCGATAAAGACCTGCTCCCGGGTGAGATCGATCGCCTGGATGATCTTCGTGAGGAGCTGACCGGCGGCTCCCACGAACGGAATCCCCTGCCGGTCTTCCTCCTGGCCCGGGCCCTCGCCGACGAACATCAGATCGGCCTTCGGGTTTCCCACTCCGAAGACGATCGTCGTGCGCTTCTCGGAGAGCCGGCAGCGCGTGCACTCGCCGAGGTCGGCCCGGATCTCCTCGAGGGTCTCGCTCCGGGGGGAGCGGACCTGGGCGCCGGGGCCTGGGCTTCGGCGCTCCGGGGGAAACCGAGGCTCGTGAGCGAGCCGTAGAAGCGAAGGCGCTCGCGAATCTGCTCCAGGACGAAGCGGCTGTCGTCGCTAGGGGGCATGTTTGGCACGATAGTCCCGAATCTCGTCGAGGATCTCGTTCGCGAGCGCGAGCTTCGTCATCAGGGGAAGCTTCCTCACGCCGCCGTCGGCGCGAAACAGGGTCGCCTCGTTGGTATCCACCTCGAAACCGGAATTCGGGCGCGAGACGTCGTTGGCCACGATCAGATCGAGCTTCTTCTTCCCGAGCTTCTCGCGGGCGTTCCCTTCGAGCGATTCCGTCTCGGCGGCGAAGCCCACGATCGTCTGCTCCTTCTTCCTCGCGCCGGCGACGGCCATCAGGATGTCGTCGGTGCGGACCAGCTTGAGGGTGAGTGGCTTCTCGTCCTTCTTGATCTTCTGCGGCGCCTCGACCTCGGGCCGATAGTCGGCGACCGCGGCGGCCATCACCAGCACGTCGACGCCGCCGAGCCGCGCGAGGATCGCATCTTTCATCTGCGCGGCCGTCTGGACGCGCACCGTTTCGACGCCGTGGGGCTCGGGCTCCGAGGAAGGGCCGCTCACCAGCGTCACCCGCGCTCCCCGCTCCCGCGCCCTCTCGGCGACGCGGAAGCCCATCTTCCCGCTGGAGCGATTCGTCAGCACGCGCACCGGATCCAGCGGCTCGGCCGTGGGGCCCGCGCTCACGAGGACCCGGAGGCCCTCCAGATCCCTCGACGTCGAAAGCCGGGCGTCTACCCTTCTCACGATCTCTTCGGGCTCCGCGAGCCTCCCTTTCCCCATCCAGCCGCAAGCGAGCCAGCCTTCGCCGGGCTCGACGATCTCGACCCCGCGGGAGCGCAGGGTCTCGAGATTGGCCTCGACCGCGGGGTGGGCCAGCATGTTGGTGTTCATCGCGGGCGCGAGCATCGTGGGGGCGCGGTTCGCGAGGGCGAAGGCGCTGAGGAAGTCGTCGGCGATCCCGACCGCGAGCTTCGCGATCACGTCGGCGGAACAGGGAGCCACGAGGAAGAGCGCGCACTCCTCGGTGAGGGAGATGTGACGGATTCCCTCCTCCCGCAGCGGCCCGAAGAGGTCGGTTACCACCGGAAGCTCGGAGAGCGTCTCGAGAGTGAGCGGGGTCACGAACTCCCGCGCGTTCTTCGTCAGGATCACCTGCACCTCGTAGCCGCGCTTCTTCAGTCCGCGGACGAGCTCCGCCGATTTGTAGGCGCCGATGCACCCGGTCACCCCGAGAACGATTTTCAGAGGCTTCATGTCCGGAAAGACTCGACGATGGGACGAAGGCGCTCCTCGAGAAGATGCGGCCTCGCCCTCTCGGCGAGCACGATCGATCTCAAGAGCTCCGCCGTCTCTTCGATATGGTCGTTTACGAGCACGTAGTGATAGTCCTGATAGCGCTCGATTTCTCTGCGGGCGCCGGCGAGACGGCCTTCGATGACTTCGGGGGAATCCTGCTTCCTCCCCCGGAGACGCTCCTCGAGGACCTTGAACGACGGCGGCATGACGAACATCGTCACCGCGTCAGGCGCGGCCTTCCGCACCTGGTCGGCTCCCTGCACGTCGACCTCGAGCAGGATGTCCTGTCCCCGGGCGCGATCGCGCTCGGTCTGAAGCTTCGAGGTTCCATACAGGTTCCCGTGGACCTCCGCCCACTCGAGAAACTCGCCTCTTCCTATCTTCTCCTGAAACTGGTCCCGGGTCACGAAATGATACTCGATGCCGTCACGCTCCTCGCCCCTCGGAGCCCGGGTGGTGTAGGAAACGGAGAACCGGAGATCGGAGAACGAGGCCAGGAGCTTTTGCACCAGCGTCGTCTTCCCCGAGCCCGACGGGGCGGAGATCACGAAGAGGCAGCCGCGCCGCGGGCTCATTCTACGTTCTGCACCTGTTCGCGGACGCGCTCGAGCTCGGCCTTCATGCCGATGACCCGCTCCGAGATCGCCCTGTCCTGGCATTTGGAGCCGATGGTGTTCACCTCGCGGTTCATTTCCTGGACTATGAAGTCGAGCTTCTTCCCGCAGGGCTCGGAGGCCGCGACCGCGCTTCGCCAGAGGGCGACGTGGCTGCGAAAGCGCGTGATCTCCTCGGCGACGTCCGCCCGCTCCACGAGACGCGCGACTTCCGAGGCGATCGCCGTCGGCTCGACGGAGGAGGCGAGGATCTCCGTCACCTTCGCCTCCAGCTCGGCCCGCTTCGCGTCCCGGGCTGAAAGCGAGGCTTTCTCGATCTCGTCGAGAGCGCGCAGCAGCGTTCCCATCCTCGACTCCAGGTCCGACGCCATCGCGGAGCCTTCCGACTCCCGCATCTTCTCCAGCGAATCGATGGCGAGATCCATCGCCCGGTCGATGGCCTCCTCGACGGCGGAGCCCCCGGCGAGCTCGCGCTCCCGGACGGAGAACGCCGGAGTGAACGCCACGAGGTCCGATACCGAGAGCGTCGATTCCACCTCGAGCTCGTCGCCGAGGCTCCTCGCCAGGCGGACGAACTCCTTCATCAGGGGGCGATCCACCTGGAGCTCCTGGTTGCTCTCCGAAAGAGCGTTCAGGTGGAGGGTGACGTCCACCTTCCCCCTTCCGAGCGATTCCGCCACCCGATCGCGCACCCTCTTCTCGTAGGCGAGAGACGCCCCTCCCGAGGCCCGCAGGCGCACTTCGAGGTAGCGGTGGTTCACGGTGCGGATCTCGACCGTGGCCTCGTAAGCCTCGTTCGCAGCCGAAGCCCGCGCGTAACCCGTCATACTCTTCAGCACGCCGTTCTCCCGGAAAAGAAACGCGAAGGCGCAAAGACGCAGAGACGCGATGAAGAAGATACCGATCTCCTCTTCTTCGCGCCTTTGCGCCTTCGCGTCTTTGCGTTGATATTCCCCGTCTTCATGTCTGGCTCGCCACCGGTACCGGATCGGGGCCCAGGGAGAACTGCAGCTGGTACAGTCTACGATAGAGGCTCGACGACCTCCGGATGAGCTCGTCGTGCTTTCCCACCTCCTGGATTCGTCCGTCCTCGATCACCACGATCTGATCCGCTCGCCGCACGGTCGAGAGCCGATGGGCGATGACGATCGTGGTCCGGTTCACCATCAGGTTCTCGAGGGCCTGCTGGACCAGGGCCTCGGACTCGGCGTCGAGAGAGCTCGTCGCCTCGTCGAGCACGAGAATCGGAGGGTTCTTGAGGATGGCGCGGGCGATGGCGAGCCGCTGCCTCTGGCCGCCCGAGAGCCTCGAGCCCTTTTCGCCGACGACGGTATCGAAGCCCTTGGGAAGCGCTTCGATGAACTCCAGGGCGTTCGCCGCTTCCGCCGCTTTCCGG
>DAISKN010000174.1:0-11018 GCA_036820975.1 Acidobacteriota bacterium
GATTTCACCCCCCGCGGGTTTCTTCCAGAGCAGCTCGTAGCTCCCGTCCCCCGATTCTCTGAGCTCGAGGTAACCCGGGCGGATCTCGTGGCTCCAGCCGGAGGAAGCGATCGCGAGGACCGAGAGGACGAACGCCGTCCGCCTCATCGGGCACTCGCCTCCGGCTCCACCACCACCTCGTACTTCGAGAGCAGCCGCTCGTAGCGAGCGTCGAGCTCCGCCTTCCGCCGCGCCGCCAGGAAATCGCGCTCGACCGCGTCGCGCGCGTCGGAGAGCGCCGGAAGCCGCCCCTCGGCCAGTTCGCTGACGAACACGAGGTGGAGCCCGTAGCCAGACTCCACCGGTCCCGACCAGCGGCCGGGCGGGAGAGCGAGGACCTTCGCGGCGAAGTCCTCGCCGAACATCCGGCCGACGTCGCTCCGCGAGGAAAGGGAGACCTCGTGAGGGAGCATGAGCGGATCGCCGAGAGCTTCGATGGAAGCGAGGGAAAGGCCGGCGCCGGCGCGCGTGAGATCGTCGAGGACTTCGAGAGCGAACGCTTCGGCGCTCTCGCCCCTTCGATCCCGGCTGACGTACACCTGTCGAAAGGAGATCCGGGGCTCCCCTCGAAACGACTCGGCGTGCTTCTCGAGCCAGAACGACAGGTCTTCGTCGGTCGGGGGATGGGATTCGAGACTGTCTTCGACCAGGAACTCCAGCTTCTGACGCAGGCGTCGCCGGATGACGGTGTCGTCCCGATCGAGGCCCATCGCAATCGCCTCTCGGATGGCCACTTCTTCCCGGACGTAGTCGTCGACGAGCCCCCGGAGCTCCTCGTCCGCAGGCGGACGAAGCCAGACGACTTCGAAGCTCTGGGCGAGGTGCTCGACCTGGCCGCGGGTGATCACGATGCGCCGATCTCCTGCTCCTCCCCCTCGCCATTCGAAGAGGAGGAAGAGCGCCGCCCCGATCAGCAGGAAATGAACCAACGGCTCGCGAATCATCGAGCGAGTCCCGAAACGTAAACGCGTCCGTCGTGAAGGCCGAGGTCGCAAGCCTCCTCGAGCAGAGAACGGCGGGTCGTGGTCCTGCGGACGGGAAGCGAACGGCTGGGCCGCAACACATCGATTCGCACGCCCTCCGGCGGGGATTCCAGAAGCCGCGCCGCGGCGCGATAGCGGAGATGGCGCTCCGCCAGCGATTTCCGGATCGCCGGACTGGACGAGAAGAACCGGTCGAAGACGGCGAGCGCGGAGCGCTTCCGGCCGCGTCTTTCGATCGAGCTCGTGAGCACCAGGACGACCTCGGTCGCGCCGAGCTCGATCGCCTTCTCGACGGGAACCGGATCGGAGACTCCTCCGTCTACGTAGACCCTCCCCTGATACGGGACCTCTTTCCGGGAGAAAAAGGGGAGCGAGCAGGTGGCGCGGATGGCGGTGACGAGATCGTTTTCGTGGTTCGTGAGGTAACGGGTCTCACCCGTTTCGCAGTCGGTGACTCCGATGTAGAGAGGGACGGGAGACCGACGGAGGGCGTCGAGGTCGAGGGGGCAGAGCCGCAGCGTGACGTCGAGCGCGAGGTAATCGATGTCCATGACGCTCCCGCCGGTCAACAGACGGCGGAAGCGGACGAGCTTGTCGCCGTCGAGAAAATCGAGATAGACCTGCCGGTTCCGCCGCGGCTGGCCGGCGAGGTACGAAGCGGCGACGCAGGCTCCGGCGGAGCATGCCACCACTGCGTCGAAGGGAAGGCGCCCTGAGCCCCGCGAGGCATCGGTCTCGCTGAACGCTTCGAGAACGCCGGCGGAGTAAGCGCCCCGCATTCCCCCGCCTTCGAGAACGAGGACACGCATGCGTCAACGAAAAGTCGAGATCGGGTTCGAGCTTCCCGGCAGGTGGACGGGGGGCTTGCCTGGAAAAGAGTCGTCAGTGAAGGAAGGGAATCGACCGCAAGTCACCTATTCGTCGGCGCCTTCGTCCCAATCGACCTCGCCCTCGACGACGTCGTCGTCGTCCTCTTCTTCGTCGTCGTCCTCGTCGTCGTCCTCGTCGTCATCGGCATCGTCGTCGTCCCAGGCGGCCGGGTCGTCCTCGTCCTCTTCTTCGTCATCTTCGTCATCTTCGTCATCTTCGTCGTCGACGTCGTCCACTTCGCCGCCGTCGTCGACGACGTCCTCTTCGTCCTCATCCTCATCGTCATCATCTTCTTCTTCGTCGTCGTCGAAGTCGTAGTCGAGGTCCTCGTCGTCCCCCGGCTCCTCGTCATCGTCGTCGGGCGGAAGGGCGAACCAGGGCGAAGCGTCGTGGGCTCGGAACGAAACAATGTCGGAAGCGTCTTCCGAAGGGCAATTATCGCGTTCGAAAGTCATCATGGTCACCGATTATACAGCAGCAAAACGGACACGTCAGTACAGAAGGTGCGGTTTTCGCTTCCGAACGAAGCTTTCGATCGCTTTCCGTTCGCGCTCGAGGATTCGTTCGAGGGGAACCCCGGCCTCGAGCGCGAGTCGAGGGCGATCCGTTCCCAGAAGGAGATCGATCCAGTAGGCTCGTTCGTTCCTCACCCAGTGAAAAGACCCGGGATACAGGGATCTCAGGGTCTCGATGGCCGCGAGGCCCGTCCGGACGGGTTCGAAACTCCGGGGCTCGACGACCGTGAGGGCAACCCCCCGACAGAGCTCATCCCGGAATCTCGGTTCGGGGGAGGCCGCCATCGCCCGGGGGGTGAACGACGTGGGATCGAACCGGACTCCCGGAAGCTCGAGAGAGTCGAGCGCCGCGGCGTAGACCTCGCCATCGATCCAGGGCGCGCCGATTTTCTCGAACGTCTCCTCGGTCCCGCGCCCCTCGGAGATCACGACCCCCTCCATGAGCCCGAGCGCGGGATACGCGAGGGCGGCGCGCGGCGTGCGCAGGTTGGGAGACGGCGGGCGCCACGAAAGACCGGTGTCGTCCCACAGCATGTTCCGCTCCCAGCCGCGCATCGCGACCACTTTCAGCTCGAGCGCCTCCATCTCCGGGCTCGAGGCACGGAAGAAGAGGGCGAGTTCCCCGAGCGTCATGCCGTGCAGGATCGGAATCGCGCCCGCGCCCACGAACGATTGGTGCTCGTGCTCGAGGACCGGTCCTTCGACGCGCAGGCCGCCCTGGGGGTTCGGGCGGTCGAGAACCACGAACCGGATTCCCTCCCGCGCCGCCGACTCCATCGCGAGCTTCAGGGTGCTCGCGTAGGTGAAGAACCGGACCCCGGCGTCCTGGATATCGAACACCAGAACGTCGAGGCCCGAAAGCATTGCGGGCGTCGGCGCCCGCGTCTCTCCATACAGGCTATGAATCGGAATTCCGGTCACCGCCTCGCGCTCGTCGGCGATCTCGTCTCCCGCCGCGGCCTCGCCGTCGAATCCGTGCTCGGGAGAGAAGAGCGCCACGACGGAAACGCCGAGCTCCTCCCGCAGGACGCGGAGCGCCGGGACTTCGTCGATGGTTCGCCCGGTCGGATTGCTGATGAGCCCCACTCGGCGGCCGGCGAGATCGCCCGCCCCGTCTTCTCTCAGGACGTCGAGCCCAGGCCGGACCGGCGCTTCTGCGGGAGCCCGGCCCGAATGGGCCGCCGACATCTTCACGCCGCGGGGGTGGGACCCCGCGGCACGGCTCCACTCCAGAGTGGCTTCTCGGGAAAAACCGAGCGCCAGGAAGAGAGCGAGGGCCTTCACCAGGCCCGGAAGCTTACACTACCTCTTCCATCCAGCCGTAGCGGTCCTCGGCCCGGCCGTGGCGGATGTCCTCGAGCCGTTTCAGGAGCTCGGGGCCGACCTTGCGTTCCTCGACGGGGGGCAGGTGAAGGACGGTCTCCTCGCTCCCGATCTGGATCACGGGAGATATGGTGGCGGCGGTGCCGATGCCAAAGGCCTCCTGGAGCTTACCCTTCGCGTGCGCCTCCTGGATCTCCTCGATGGAAATCCGGCGCTCCTCCACCGGAACCTTCATCTCGCGGAGAAGAGTGAGCACGCTGTCCCGGGTAACTCCCCGGAGAATCGTGCCCGAAAGCGCCGGAGTCACCGCGACGCCGTCGATGACGAAGGCGATGTTCATCGTGCCGCACTCCTCGGCGTAGCGATGCTCCTTCCCGTCGAGCCAGAGGACGTTGTGGTAGCCCTCGTCCTGGGCTTCCTTGGCAGCGTAGTAGCTCGCGGCGTAGTTCCCGGCGGTCTTCGCCTCGCCCGTCCCGCCTTCGCAGGCGCGCACGTACTTGCGCGTCACCCAGAGCTTTACCGGCTCGCTGTAGTACGGGCCCACGGGGCAGGTGAAGATGATGAACTTGTAGTTGTCCGAAGGCCGGACCCCGATGTAGTCGTCGTTCGCGAAAAAGAGCGGTCGGAGGTAGAGCGAGCTTCCCTCCTTCTTCGGGATCCATGCCGCGTCGGTGCGGACGAGCTCCCGCAGCCCGTCGAGGAACAGGCTTTCCGGAATCTGCGGCATCACCATCCGTTCGGCGGAGCGGTTCATGCGCAGGAAGTTGTCGCGCGGCCGGAAGAGAACGGGGTTTCCGCGAACGTTCCGGTGGGCCTTCATCCCCTCGAATATGGACTGCCCATAGTGCAGCGCGGTCGAAGCGGGGGAGACCTGGAGGAGCCCGTAGGGAACGATCTCCCCGGGCTGCCACTCGCCCTTGCGGCAGTCCGCGACCAGCATGTGGTCACTGAAAACCTTCCCGAACGGGAGGTCGTCGAAGTTCACCTGTGAAAGCCTCGAAGCCTTCGTCCGGGTCACTTTGATTTCGCTTACGGTGGTCATGGTGCCTCGCTTCTCAACACGCGGGAGATTTGGACTAAATTGTTATATGACAATGGTTTGTCTTGTCATTTCGCCCGCAACTATTCTACCGCAGTTCCGCCTCGTCCATCGAGCCCGCGTTGAACCGCGGGGAGTTTGTCTATATAAGGAAGCAAGGAAGCACTGTGATGAACAAGCCCAAGACGATCCTCGAGCTGCTGTCATCGGGTGAGGAAAAAAAGGCCGCCCTCGAAGCGCCCGGACGGAGGTCCTCGAGCTATGGGGAGCTCCGGACGCACGTCGTCGAGACCATCGATCGTCTGAACTCCCTCGGTATCGGCAGGAACGATCCCGTCGCCATCGTCCTTCCGAACGGCCCGGCGATGGCGTCCTCGTTCGTCGCGGTCGCGAGCGCGGCCACCGCGGCTCCGTTGAACCCCGCCTACCGTGAGGAGGAGATCGAGTTTTACCTCGGAGACTTGAAAGCCAGGCTTCTCCTCGTCGAGCGCGAGGGCGGCGCCGCCGCGAGAACGGTCGCCGAGCGGCTCGGGATCCCCGTCGCCGAGATCGAAGAACGCCCGGACGACCCCGCGGGATTTTTCCGGATCGGAGGTCCGGCCTCGGGGACGAAAGCGTCTCTTCCGGGCCCCGCCCGGGCCGAGGACGTCGCCCTCGTACTCCATACGTCCGGCACGACCTCCCGGCCGAAGATCGTGCCGCTCACCCACGAGAACGTCTGCGCCTCCGCGGTCAACGTCGCTTTCAGCCTTTCGCTCGCAGCGAACGACCGATGCCTCAACGTGATGCCTCTCTTCCACATTCATGGCCTCATCGCCGCGGTCCTGGCGTCGTTCTCCGCGGGTGCTTCGGTCTGCTGCACTCCGGGATTCAACGCTCTCAAGTTCTTCTCCTGGATGGACGAGACGCGTCCCACCTGGTACACCGCCGTCCCCACGATGCACCAGGCGATCCTCGCGCGGGCCGAAAGGAACCGGGAGACGATCGCGCGGAACCAGCTCCGATTCCTCAGGTCCTCTTCGGCCTCGCTCCCGCCCCAGGTGATGACGGCGCTCGAGCAGACGTTCGGGGCCCCGGTGATCGAGGCCTACGGGATGACGGAGGCGGCTCACCAGATGGCGGCGAACCCTCTTCCGCCGCGAGCGCGCAAGCCGGGCTCCGTCGGCATCGCCGCCGGGCCGGAGGTGGCCATCATGGACGAGGCGGGAAACCTCCTGCCGCCCGAGGTCCCCGGAGAAGTGGTGATCCGCGGCACGAACGTCACCCCCGGCTATCAGAACAACCCCTCCGCCAACGCGTCCGCTTTCACCCGCGGCTGGTTCCGGACCGGCGATCAGGGCGTTCTCGACGGCGCGGGCTACCTCCGACTCACGGGACGATTGAAGGAGATCATCAACCGGGGAGGCGAGAAGATCTCCCCTCGCGAGGTGGACGAGGTGCTGCTCGATCATCCGGCGGTCGCTCAGGCGGTGACCTTCGCCATTCCCCACGAAAAGCTCGGCGAGGAAGTGGGCTGCGCGCTCATCCTGAAGGAGGGGCTCACCGCGAGCGAGAGCGAGATTCGCGACTACGCCGCGAAGCGGCTCGCGGATTTCAAGGTGCCGCGCCGGGTACTGTTCCTCGAGGAGATCCCCAAGGGACCGACGGGGAAGCTCCAGCGCATCGGCCTCGCGGAGAAGCTCGGCCTCGCGTGAAGATCACGATCTACGGCGCCGGCGCCATCGGCGGATACCTCGCGGCCGAGCTCGCGCTCGCGGGCGAAGAGGTTTCGATCGTGGCTCGAGGGCCGCACCTCCAGGCTATCCGGGAGCGCGGGCTCAAGCTGCTGATCGACGGTGGGGAGAAGCTCGCCCGAGTGCGAGCGGCAGAGGATCCCGGCGAGCTCGAGGCCCAGGATTACGTCATCCTCACTCTCAAGGCGCACTCGGTGGCGCCGGTGGTTGCGCGGATGCGCCCCCTCCTCGGTCCCGAAACGGCGATCGTCACCGCGCAGAACGGAATCCTCTGGTGGTACTTCTACAAGCTTCCGGGGCCGTGGGAGAACCACAGGCTTCCCATCGCGGATCCCGGGGGGACGATCTGGGACGGACTCGGTCCCGAGCGCGCGATCGGGTGCGTCGTCTATCCTTCGTGCGAGATCGTGGAGCCCGGAGTGGTGCGCCACATCGACGGCAAGCGCTTCATGCTCGGCGAGCCGGATGGCACGAAGTCGGCGCGGGTGACGGAGCTATCGAAGACCCTCACCTCGGCCGGACTCAAGGCGCCGGTCCGCGCGCGAATCCGGGACGATATCTGGCTCAAGCTCTGGGGAAACGTTTCCTTCAATCCAGTGAGCGCCGTGACCGGGGCGACCCTCGAGGAGATGACCGGAGACACCGGGACGCGGGAGGTCATACGTAAAATGATGCTCGAGGCGGAGGCCGTCGCCCGGAAGCTCGGGGTCGCCTTTCCCGTCGACGTCGATACCCGCATCAGCTGGGGAGCGGAGGTGGGGGCCCACAAGACGTCGATGCTTCAGGACCTCGAGAAGGGCCGTCCGATGGAGATCGATGCCCTGGTGGCGTCGGTCTCCGAGCTCGGCCGCCTCACTTCCGCGGCCACGCCCACCATCGACACCCTTCTCGCCCTGGTTCGACTTCGCGCGCGCACCGCCGGGATCTCGTCGTAACTGTTGATTTTTCGCGGATGCTGCAATAGAGTTGCGGCTGCTAATCGACCGTTCCGTCTCTCATAACGGTTTCGAAGCTAGCGGTTCGTCGTTCACCCAGGTGCCGGGACGAATAGACCCGCGACACGAGGCAGCAACGTGGACCGCGACTACGTGTCCCGGCGTACCGGGCGTTTCGTTCCCTCCACTTCCGTTACCGTGGCCCTTCTGGAAGAGAACCTCCCTATCGCTTACGGTGTCGTTCGAGACATCTCCGACGCCGGCGCCTGCATCATGACGAACACGAGCCTGAACCCGGGAAGGACGTACCAGTTCCGCATGAGCTTCTTCGGCGGAGAGATCCTCGAGGCGGTGGCGCGGGTGGTATGGCGCGAGATCCACCGGGGGAACGGCAGCGAGCCCGTGGGTGTGCCTCACGGCATCGAGTTCATCGACATCAACGACGCGAGTCTCGAGACGCTGCGCCGCATCCTGCAGTCGAGGGAGTTCGGAGCGAAGGGTCACTGAATCGTGATCAGTCATCAGTCATCTGATGACTATTCCTTCATCGCCTCCGCTACCGCGTCGTGGAACGCCGGTCTGAGCTCGAAAATCTTCGGGTTGTCTCTCGTGGGATGCACTCGATTCGTGAGGAGGATGGCGAAGAGCTCTCGCTCGGGATCGATCCAGAGCGAGGTTCCCGTGAATCCCGTGTGTCCGTACGAAGAGGCGGAGAAGAACCGGCCGGCGGCGCTGGGCTGAGAGGGCGTATCCCACCCGAGGGCCCGGCTGCTGCCCGGGACCAGATTCGCCCGTCGGGTGAAGAGTGCGACGGTTGCCGGATTCAAGAGGCGCCGACCGCCATACGCGCCTCCGTTCAACATCATCTGGGCGAATGCCCCCAGACTGCGGGCGGTCGCGAAGAGGCCGGCGTGCGGGGCGACGCCTCCGAGACCGAACGTGTTCTCGTCGTGGACCTCCCCGTGCACCAGGCGACCCCGCCACGGGTCGATCTCCGTGGGAGCGATCCGGGGGCGTAGCGAAGCCGGCGGGCGGTACATCGCATCGTTCATTCCGAGGGGACCGAGGACCTCCTCTTTCGCGAGGGCCTCGAGGTCCTTTCCCGTCACGCGCTCGAGGATCTCGCCGAGCAGGAGGACGCCGAGGTCGGAGTAGACCATCTTCGATCGCGGCGGATAGTCGAGCGGCATCTCGTGGATCGAAGACAGGTAGCCCCTCTTCGCCTCTTCCATCGACCTCCCCTCGAACTTCCGGTACAGGTCCGTCCACCAGAGGAGACCGCCGGAGTGAGCGAGGAGGTCCTTTACCAGAACCTCCTCCTTCCCCTCCCCCTGGAACTCGGGAACGTACCGGGAGACCGGGCTCTCGAGGTCGAGGACCTCCCGCTCGTAGAGAATCATCGCGAGCGTCGTCGTGACGACGACCTTGGTGAGCGAGGCGATGTCGTAGAGGGTGTCGAGAGTCACCCGCGCGGCGTCCTTCTCGTACGTCATTCTCCCGAACGCGCTCTCGAAGACGATTCGCCCCCGGCGCGCGACGAGAACGACCGCCCCCGGAGCGGCGCCGCTCTCGATCGCTCGCGCCACGACGTTCTCGACGCGGACGAGACCCTCGGCGGAGAACCCGACCTCGTCCGGCGTTCGGGCCTTCTCGAGCTTCATGCGCCGTGGCTCGGTCGGGATTCCATGGTCCCGAGGATACTCCGGGGACAGTGTCACCGGAAGCTTCCCTTCGAACCCGATCTCGCCGAACAGCGCTCGACCGAGGGCGCGCTGCGAGGCGGGCGCGAAATCGTACGTCGCGACCCGGGCGGCCGCTTCCGGGAGAGACGCGAGGACGTAGGGAGTTCCGAGGCTCGCGAAGACGATGGGTCGTCCGCCTTCGAGCTTCAAGGCGCTCGAGAAGCCTGGCCCGATCTCGCCCGGGCGAGCGTAGCTCGCGACCAGAGTCACGTCCGCCTCGGCGTTCGCGATCTCCTGCGCCACCAGCGGCGCCGTCGAGAGCGTGACGCCGATCCGGCGCACGCTCCCGGTGCGGCGGCGGAGCTCCTCGAGGAGGACGGCAGGGTCCACCTCCGTTTGGGTGTCCGGAAGAAGATCGAGGACGAGGATAGACGGCGGCGCCTCGCTCCGAAACGGAAGGAGGTCGTCCTGGTTCTGGACCAGGGTCACGGCCCGCCCGGCCATTTCCTCGATGCGCGCGAGGGAGACCGGGCTCGCGAGACGACGGGGCAGGTCCCTGAGGTCGACCGTGCGCCGGCGGTGGAGCGAGAGCCCCTCCTTCGCCTCGAGAACGCGGCGGACGGAGCGATCGATGCGCTCCTCGGTGAGCTCTCCGCGGCGGACGGCGCGGAGAACCTCGCGGTGAACCACGAGCGCATCGGGAGGAACCAGGAGCAGGTCGACGCCCGCCTTCAAGGCCTCGACCGCCACAGCTCCGTCCCACGCACTCTCGCGAGCGCCTTCCATGTCGAGGGCATCGCTCACGATGAGGCCGCGAAACCCCATCTCGCCCCGGAGGAGACCTTCGAGGATCTCGGGAGACAGCGTCGCCGGGCGAGCGTCGTTTCCGTCGAGAGCGGGCACCGCGAGATGCGCGGGCATCACCGCGGCCACACCCGCTTCGATCGCCGCGCGGAACGGGGCGAGACTTTCCCGCTCGAGACGATCGCGGTCGTGGCGGAGCACGGGGAGCGCGAAGTGGGAGTCGACGTCGGTTGCCCCGTGCCCCGGGAAGTGTTTCGCGGTGCTGAGGACTCCGAGGCTCTGAGCCCGTCGAATGTACGCGGCGCCGAGCCGACCCACGCGCTCCGGCGAGTCCCCGAACGACCGGGTGTCGATGACCGCGTTCTCCGGGTTGGTGTTCACGTCGAGGACGGGATTCAGGAGAAGCTGGATGCCGAGCGCTCTCGCCTCGCGCGCGGTGACCTCCGCCTGAAGCTCGATGTCGGCCTCGGACGCGAAGGCGCCCATCGCCATGGCGCGCGGAAACCGGCTCGAGCCCTCGACGCGCATCGCCGGCCCCCACTCGTGGTCCGACGCCATGAGGAGGGGAAGCCTCGACTCCTCCTGAAGACGGTTCCCGAGAGCCGCGGTCGCGAACGGGTCTCCCTTGAAGAAAACGACGCCTCCGATCCGGCCCTCGCGGGCGGCGTCGACGAGGCTCCGGAAGAGAGGGTCGGCCTCGTTCAGGAAAACTCCATTCGATCGGGGATAAATGAGCTGCCCGACCTTCTCCTCCAGGCTGAGCGTCGAGAAGATCCCGGCCGCCCAGGGAGCTTCGTCCGGCGCCGATACCGGCTTCGTGCCCGCGCAGCCGAGCGAGAGAAGGATCAGGATCGTCGGGGCGCTCCAGTTCATGGGCAACGATAGTAGCTTACAATCTCGCGATGAAACGCCTCGTCGTCACCGCCGACGATTTCGGACTGAGCCCCGGGGTGGTCGAGGGGATCGTGGAGGCGCACGAGATCGGAATCGTCACCTCGACCTCGCTGATGGTGAACGCGCCCGCGGCCGAGGCCGCGTTCGAGGAGGCTCGACGCCATCCCGCGCTCGCGGTCGGCCTTCACTGGGTTCTCACCT
>DAISKN010000175.1:0-1709 GCA_036820975.1 Acidobacteriota bacterium
CTCGAGCCAATCTCGCAAAGGCAAGTCGAACTCGACCCGTCCCAGGTTATGGAGCGTGGCCACTTCCCAGAGCGTGATATCGGATACCCACAGAGGGGCTTGATCGCTGGCCGAATCGATGATCCTGCGATGGGCTTTGTGAAGAGGGATCGAGCCCGCGATCCAATGAATGAGGATGTGAGTATCGAGTAGAGGCTTCACCGGCTCGGCCGCTCGGCCTCCCACACGTCCGCCGGGAGCGGCGGTCCGACGATGTCACCCTTGATTCGAACTGTCCCGATGATCTGCTGCTGAGGGTAGCCCTGAGCCCGCGGGACAGGGGGAACGAGCTGTGCCACCGGCTTTCCGCGTTTCAGAATCGTAACGGGTTCTCCCGTCTCGGCGACCTCGTCCAGGATCGAGAGGCACTTGGCTTTGAATTCGGTGGATGTGAGCGTTTTCACAGAACCAGTCTATCGTACTGGTCATGTGGACACAACCAGGCCCAACCGGATTTGGAACAGCCTCTCCGAGCCTGAAATCAACGACGAAGGCGGACGTGGCGAGGCCTTCCTCCGTCTCTCTCGTTCCGTCACGAATATAGAGGTCTCGAAGCGCCCCCTTTGCCGGTCCCGGCGGTACCCGAGGCCCGACCGGGCGTGGAGCTCAGCGAACGGTTCCGGGTCGCGCGCTCGAGGAACTGCAGCAGATGGCCGCGAGCGATGGATTCGACATCGCGACGGCCGGTATTCTCGGTGAGCTCCCGCTCAGGGTTGAACGGTGATCCGATAGGGCACGACCGGGTCGAACTCGCCGGTGACCAGACCGGCCGACCCGGCGATCTGGATCGCCGCCGCGACGACGGGGGCCTGGTAGCGAACGACGCGGGTGACCCGCTCGCCCCCTTTCAGAGAGAGCTCGCACTCGACGGTGTCCGCGTCGACGACCTGGCATCCCTCTCCCGATGCGTCGGTGATCGTCGATTTGTCCGGGGTGTCGAAGAGCACGTGGACAGAGACTGTTCCGGTCGTCGGGTTCGAGATCTTGGCTCTCACGCTGAAGCTCGACCCCGACTTGATGGTCGTTCCCTCGTCGATAGAGACCTCGATCGAGCCGCCTCCGGCCCACCCGGGTCCCGATCCGGGGGTCAGCGTCAGGTCGCGCACGCGGGCGCAGGAGCCCTCCCGGCCCACGATCGAAAGTTCCGCGCGCACCTGCTTGTCCACCGTTCCTTGAATGTCGGGATATTCGTGAGCGATGACTCCCTCCAAGGAGAAGAGCCCGCCCTGCGTCGGGGTCCCCTGCCCAACGGCCGCCTGTTCGACGGCGCCCGAGGGGTTCTGCACGTCCCAGAAGACCTTGAGAAACTTCTCTCCCGCGGGCACTCCACTGTAGCTGAGAAATAGCCCGGCGACGTTTCCGAACGTATAGCCGGGATCGGTGAATCGCGCCCGGGCATCCGTGAGGTCTTCACAGCTGAAAGCGGGAGCCGCCGTCCACGAAGTCACCACGATCTTGACGGCGTATCCACCCACGAGGCCGGCCGCCACCGTGCCGCTGACGACGACCGAAACGTTCAATTCCGGCGCCGAGCCCGCCGCGGAGAAGTCGGAGGGCAGGCTCCCGGTCGCATCGGTGAACAGGAGCTCTCCCGTCGCGAAACGCTCGGTCGCGCTCCCTTGAAGCTCGACCTGTTGCCCCAGAAACGCATTGGGGTTGGCGAGGATCTC
>DAISKN010000175.1:1719-10970 GCA_036820975.1 Acidobacteriota bacterium
CGGCCACGGTCGTGCCGTTCCATGTCGACTTGGCGCTTCCATAGGACGCTGCCAGGCTCGCCGTTCCCGGAGGGGCCTTGCTCGCTCCGGTCGGGCTCGAGTCGCCTCCACAGGAGACGATCGCGACCAGGAGGATCGGAAAAAGGAACCGCCTCGCCTCGGCCGATTTCAAGGCGCCTCGACCGCGGCGTGCTGGCGCAGCCAGTAGGAGACCGGATGAAGCTCCGTCACGAGCTCGATCGCCGCGCGGCCGAACTCGCTTCCGCGAAAGTTCTGGAAGGAATCGCGATCGCGCCATTCGGTGAGCGTCACCAGGTGCTTTCCGTCCTCGGAGAGGAAGAGGCGCGCTCCTTGGAAACCCGGGAGGGACCGGACCTGCTCCGCCACCAGTTTGATGAAGTTGTCCGCCTGACGCGTCTGCGCGTCCGCTGTCGTGGGGTAAATCACGAGAGCCATGAAAGGTTCGGCCATTCGTACTCCTTGTCTAGACTCAACGGATTCTAGCCGGAACGGGCATAGCGTCCTACTCGTAAATTCTTCTCTTCTCCCTCGTAGATTTACGAGTTCCCCGTGCGCCGTCCCTTCGATAGCCTCATGTGCGTGATGAGTGCTGGATTGGATGAGCGGAATTCGCCCCAGGGCTGTGGATTTTGGCACTTCGGAAAGGTCCGATTCGGAGCGCCGCGTCGACCCGCCAACTGCTTATGCCAGCGGCACGGAGATTGCTCCCGGGTCGCGTTCGTACATGACAACTGGATAACACCGAAGATGAAAGTTCTGAAGTTCTGGAAACGAGCAATGCTCGTGAGTCTCGCGCTCCTGGGGGTACCGAACGGACTCCTTGCCGAGGCCGTCACCGTGAACTGTACCTCGCAGGCGGGGGAGAGGCAGCACTGCGCGGCCGACACGTCCGCGGGCGTCGCTCTCCAGAAGTCCACGGGAACCGGCGAGTGTCTGCTGGGGAAGACCTGGGGTTACGACGACTCCGGCATCTGGGTCTCGGACGGCTGCGGCGGCGAGTTCGTGCTCGGAATGACGACGCCCGCGAGCGCGGCAACAGCGGCGCCTGCGAGCACCGCGCCAGCCGAGCCCATCGAGACCTGGGGCGAGTTCAACCCCGGCGACGGCTTCCTCGTCGGGAGAAGCAGTGTCGGATCGCTGTCGATCAGCGGGTACGCGATGGCGCGATACATGAACCAGACTCCCGCCGAGCAGACCTTCACCGATCACCTCGGCAACGCGCGCTCCGTCGATGGCCGCAACGACATCTACTCGCACCGGGTCATGGTCTTCCTGAAAGGTTGGGTCGGCACGCCGAAGCTGATCTACGCAATTACGCTCTGGACCGTGAACACCACGGACCAGCGCGCCATCTTCGGCAACATCGGTTACCAGTTCAGCCGGAAGTTCAGCATCTACACCGGCCTCAACGGCAACCCGGGAACACGCTCGCTCCAGGGGTCGCACCCTTACTGGCTCGCCCCCGATCGCGTGATGGCCGACGAGTTCTTCCGGCCCTTCTTCGGGTCCGGCGTCTGGGCCCAGGGCGAGCCGGTGGCCGGCTTCTGGTACAACGCCGTCGTCACCACCTCCTCGAGCTCGCTCGGCGTCAGGTCGAGCCAACTGGATCGGGATTTCACCTCCGGTGCCTCGGTGTGGTGGATGCCCACGACGAAGGAGTTCGGGCCCCGGGGCGCTTACGGCGACTGGGAAATGCACGAGAAGGTGGCCACCCGCTTCGGCGTCTCCTCGACGTGGAGCCCCGAGGAGCGCTTCACCAACTCCACCACGGGCGCTCCCGAGAACACGACCGTCAGGCTGGCGGACAGCGTGAACGTTTTCGACACGGGGGCGCTGGCGCCCGGTGTCACCGTTGATCGGGTGGACTACCAGATCCTCTCGGTCGATGCGGGTCTGAAGTACCGGGGCTTTTTCCTGCAGACCGAGTACTACAACCGCTGGCTCGACAACTTCCGGGCGGACGGTCCCCTGCCGGTCGGCCGCATCCACGACACGGGCTTCTACGTACAGGCCGCCTTCTATCCGGTGCCGAAGAAGCTCGAGCTTTACGCCGTGACGTCGCAGATCTTCGGAGACAAGGACGCCGGGTTCGAGAACAGCTCCGAGTACGTGGCCGGCATGAACTTCTATCCCGTGAACACGCGCAATCATCGGTTCAACTTTCAGGTCCTCGACGTGAACCGCTCGCCGGTCAGCAGCGCGTTCGGCTACTACGTCGGCGGCCAGGACGGCACGGTGGTGTCCGCGGCGTTCTCGGTTTTCTTCTGAAAGGGAAAGGGTATGAAACAGATCGCGCTTCTGAGCCTTCTGATGAGCGGCCCGGGTCTAGGCCTTGGGCGCGCCCAGACCTCCTACGAGCTCAACGACGCTCACCTGCACCTCACGAACTACATCCAAGAAGGCACGGAAATCCAGGATTTCGTGAAGCTGCTGGGAACCAAGGTAGGGCGGGTGGCGATCTTCGGCATCCCGCTCCAGCAGCAGTGGTCCTACTCGAACACCGGGGATTTCGCACCGACGTATTACCTTCAGACCGACGCGCCCCTCTACTACTACTCCTTCACCGACGCCTTCATCGCGATGGCATACAAGTCGCTTCCGAAGGAAGACCAGGCGCGGCTCGATCCCATGATCACCGGATTCAACCCCGCCGACATGTACGCCGCGGATCACATCCGCCGTGTCCTCGAGACTTTTCCCGGAGTGTTCACGGGAATCGGCGAGTTCACCATCCACAAAGAGTTCGTCTCGGCGAAGATCGCGGGCGAGACGGCGAGCCTCACGAATCCGGCCCTCGACCGGGTCTTCGACTTCGCGGGCGAGGTCGGTCTCGTGGTCATTCTCCACAATGACGCCGACATGCCATACCCCCGGCCCGACCAGGAGCCGTACCAGATCCTGCAGCTGCGCGATCTCTTCAAGCGCCACCCGAAGACCACCATCATCTGGGCGCACATCGGGCTCGGACGCGTGGTGCGTCCGGTGAAGGATCAGATCGGGATCGTGGAGCGCGCGCTCTCGAATCCGGAGCTGTCGCATCTGTACATGGACATCTCGTGGGACGAGACCGCGAAGTATCTGATCGCGACCCCCGAGACCATTCAAGCGGTGGCCGAAATCATCAACCGCCACCCCGACCGGTTCCTGTTCGGAACGGACGAGGTCGCCCCGCAGGAGCAGGCGAAGTACCTGAAGGTTTACGACATGTATGCCCCCTTGTTCGCGGAGCTGACGCCTGAAGCGAGTGAGAAAGTGCGCAAGGGAAACTACCAAAGACTGTTCGATGAAGCCCGGCGGAAAGTGCGCGCCTGGGAAAAGGAGAACGTGAAATGACCTGGAAAGGACTGGGGCTCGTCGCGTCGCTGGCCGTCACCGGCAGCGCCAGCGCACGCGATGAGGAGCCGAGCAATGAAACACAGGCGGCGCAGCCCGCTCAAGAGCAGCCGAAGCCGCGGATGGACATCTACGGCCACGCCATGCTGGACATGGGCTACCAGTCGGGATCGAGTGATCCGGACTGGTTCGACGTGGTGAGGCCGACAAAGCTTCCCGCCTTCGAGGACGAGTTCGGCAAGGATGGGAACTTCTTCGCCGGAGTGCGGCAGAGCCGTCTGGGAGTGAAGAGCTTCCTTCCCACGAGCCTCGGCGAGCTGAAGACCACGTTCGAGTTCGAGCTCTTCGGGACGGGTACGGACGCGGGCCAGACCACGTTCCGGCTCCGTCACGCCTACGGGGAGCTGGGCAAGTTCGGAGCAGGCCAGACCTGGAGCCCGTTCATGGATCCCGACGTCTTCCCCAACTCGATCGAGTACTGGGGCCCGAACGGGATGGTGTTCTTCCGGAACGTGCAGGTGCGCTTCATGCCTCTCCAGGGCGCGACCAGCGTGACCCTCGCGCTCGAGCGGCCCGGGGCCAGCGCCGACCAGGGGGTGTACGCGGGCCGTGTCGCGCTCGAGGACGTCAAGGCGCGCTTCCCCGCGCCGGACATTTCGGGGAACGTCAAGAGAACCGGCGACTGGGGTCACGTGCAGGTGGCGGGGATCTACCGCCGGATTCAGTGGGACGACCTCAACGACGACGAGTTCGATCTCTCGGGCAGTGCCAACGGCTGGGGCATCAACGCCAGCACGAATTACAGGATCGAGAAGGACACCATCCGGGCTTCCCTGGTCTACGGCGAAGGAATCCAGAACTACATGAACGACGCGCCGGTGGACATCGGGATCCAGAACAACTTCTCGAACTCGACCACGCCGATTCTCGGCAAGGCCCTGCCCATCCTCGGTTTGGTTCTGTTCTACGACCGCACCTGGAACGAAAAATGGACGAGCTCTTTCGGCTACTCCCTCGTGGATATCGACAACTCGGACGGCCAGGAGGCGAGCGCCTTCGAGAAAGGCCAGTACGCGCTGGGAAACCTCCTGTACTACCCGACGCCGAACTTCTTCCTCGGCGGGGAGCTGCAGTGGGGAAAGCGCGAGAACAACTCCGACGGCTGGAGCGCCGATGACCTGCGCCTCCAGTTCTCGGCGAAATACAGCTTCTCTTATGGATTAGGAGGCCAGTAATGATGAAAAGAATGCTCGGCTACGCAACCTTTGCTCTCGCTCTGTCCGGTCTGACCGCCGCTTCGGCGCAAACCCCGGCTGAAATCGAGGCGGCGCTGAAAGCGGCGCACTCGAAGTATCAGGGACTCAAGGAAGGCAAGAACGCGGACTACATTCCCGCTCTCGCCAAGGTGGACTCGAACATCTACGGCATCGCCCTCGTGACCGCGGACGGCAAGGTCTACACCGTGGGCGACGTGAAGTCCGAGGTCTCGATCCAGTCGATCTCCAAGGTCTTCACCCTGGCGAAGGTACTCGAGGAGCAGGGGCCGGAGGCGATCGAGAACACCATCGGAGTCGACGCCACCGGCATGAGATTCAACTCGATCGTTTCCATCGAGCTGTCGCAGAAAGTCCTGGGTGGCCCGGAGATGAACTCGCTGGTCAACCCCGGCGCCATCGCCACCACCAGCATGGTCAAGGGCGCGAACCGCGACCAGATCTGGAACAGCATTCTCAGTTTCTACTCGGATTTCGCCGGCCGGAAGCTCGCGGTCAATCAGGAGGTCTTCAAGTCCGAGGCCGACACCAACCAGCGGAACCAGGCGATCGGCTACCTGATGTACGCCTACGGCTACATCAAGGACAACCCGATGCAAGCCACCGACATCTACACCGAGCAGTGCTCGGTGAACGTGAACGCGCTGGATCTCGCCACCATGGCGGCGACCCTCGCGAACGGCGGGAAGAACCCGGTGACCGGAAAGCAGGCCATGAAGGTAGAGAACGTTCCCGAGGTGCTGGCGGTGATGGCGACGGCGGGGCTCTACGACGACTCGGGAAAATGGCTGTACCGCACGGGCCTTCCGGGCAAGAGCGGTGTGGGCGGCGGCATCATTGCCGTTTCCCCGGGGAAGTTCGGCATCGCGGTCATCTCGCCCCCATTGGATGAAGCGGGCAACAGCGTGCGCGCGCAGAAGGCGATTGCGGACATCTCGAACGCGCTCGGTGGGAATCCGCTTGCGCCGAAGCCGCGCTAGGAGAAGACGATGAAGAAAATGACATGGATTGCTCTACTCCTTCTCAGCGCGCCCTTCGCCGTTTTCGGGCAGAAAGCAGTCGGTGAGGGCGACGTCGTCGAGCTCACCGCCGAGATCACGGCGATCGACCACGACGCCCGGATGGTCACCCTGGAGGACGAGGACGGTAACGTCGAGTCGGTCTATGCCGGGCCGGAGGTGAAGCGGTTCTCCGAGCTCAAGGTCGGTGACAAAGTCACCTTCCGCTACTACGAATCTCTGGTGTCGCAGATTCGGAAGGCCGGGGCAACAGCGCCCCCCCAGGGAACGGGTATGCCGACCATAGTTCGAGGCACCGGCCCCAAGCCAGGGGGGACCCTTTCCCAGCAGTTGTCCGCCACGGTGACCGTCAAAGCCATCGACATCAACGTGCCGTCTGTGACAGTCACCCTCGAAGACGGCCGCACCATGAGCTTCACGGCCGAGGACAAGAAGAATCTCGAGGGCGTCAAGGTTGGAGACAAAGTCGACATCACCTACACCGCGGCGGTGATGATCACGGTCAAATAGGAGGAAGCACTTGGTTCGCAAAGTAAGGAGTATCGAATGAGAAACAATGGATTCGTCAGGAACGGTTTCGTCCTCGCCTTCTCGATTCTCGCAATCGCGGCGGCGGCCTCCGCCCAGGAGAAGCGGGTCGAGATCAACCCTTTCTTCGGGTACAGCTTCAGCGACGGCGTCACCGTCGACCCGTTCATCCTCGGGGGCAATGTCTACGATGCCGTCAATGTCGCGGACGGGATGACCTTCGGGGTTCACTTCGGGGTGTTCGTCACCGAGAACGCGGAAGTCGGCTTTCAATGGGCCCGTCAGGACAGCGTGCTCCAGGCCCAGAACGGGCGGACCGAGGATCTCGCCGACATGAACGTCGACAACTACCATGCGATCTTCACCTACAACTGGTTCGACGAGGATGCGATGGCGCGCCCGTTCATCTTCGGAGGCCTCGGAGCCACGGACTTCTCGCCCGCGGACATCGCCGGAGTCGCCGTCGACGGCGAGACCCAGTTCTCCGGCACCTGGGGCGGAGGGGTGAAGGTCTACCCCAGCCCCTCGGTCGGATTCACCGCGATGGCCCGCTGGACCCCGAACTACATCAAGAGCGACCCGGCCGGCGTCTGGTGCTCGCCCTACTGGTTCTACGGATGCTACGTGGTGGGCGACGCCCAGTACGCGAACCAATTCGAACTTTCCGGAGGAGTGAGCTTCCGGTTCTAAAGGCCGGGGCTCTCTCGTCGGGGGGGAGCCGGCGGCGCGGCCGGCTCCCTCTCCGCAGGCTGGTCGAAAACGAATCTGCAGCCTGCGTGAGCAGCGGGGTCCGGAGGGCCCCATCCTCCCCGCGCGGGGAGCGAGCGAGCCGAGGAATGCGGCCATCGTCGAGCTCTCGGGAGCCGTGGTGCTCACGAGCGGGGAAGGCCTGAGCGGGGGATTTCGCGGAGAGGTGATCGGCTTCGACGACGGCGAGGGGCTGAGCGTCGGCCGCTCCGTCTGGACCGACGAGAGCGGCGACCAGCTGTTCAGCCGGGTGAAGGGCGAGCGCATCGAGATCGGCAGGCGGATCGTCGGCACCCTCACCGGGGGTACGGGCCGATACGCGGGCCTTTCCGGCGAGTACTCCTTCACCTGGCGGTACGTGGTGCCTTCGGAAGACGGCCGCATCCAGGGAGGGCGGTGGACCTCTCGGGGCGAATTCGCCGCGGGGAGTAGAGGGTGGGCAACGTCGATCGAAAGAAGCTCCTTTCTCGAGGCGCCATCTTCGCCCTCGTTCTCGGCCTCTGGTTCTCGCCGGTGCCCGAGGGCCTCGCGCCCCAGGCATGGCATCTCTTCGCGCTCTTCATAGCCGCGATCGCGGCGGTCGTGATCGACGCCTTTCCCATCCTGACGGCCTCCGTCCTCGCTCTCGCCGCGGCGGTTCTCACGGGGACGCTGGCCCCGGCGAAGGCCTACTCGGGCTTCTCGAACGGGACGATTCTCCTCATCGTCATCGCATTCCTCGTGGCCCGGGCGGTCGTGAAATGCGGCCTGGGAGCGCGGCTTGGAAACCTCGTGGTGGGATTCTTCGGGCGGTCGACGCTCGGTCTCGGCTACAGCGTCTTTCTCGTCGACGGTGTCATCGCCCCCGCTTTCCCCAGCAACACCGCTCGCTCCGGCGTCCTGTATCCGCTCGTGCTCTCGATTGCCGAGGCCGTCGGGGCGAAGCCGGGCGACGAGAGCCGGAGACGCCTCGGAAGCTTCCTCATGTTCTCCGGCATGGCGAGCCTCACGCTTTCGTCGGGGCTCTGGTACACGGCCATGGCGGCGAATCCACTCGGGGCGGAGATCGCGAGCGGCTACGGCCTCACGATCGGATTCGGCTCGTGGCTCGTCGCTTCGTCGGTTCCGACGCTCGCCGCGATGGCGCTCCTGCCGCTCTTTCTCTACAAAGTCCTCTCTCCCGAGGTGAAGAAGACGCCGGAGGCGCCGCTCGCCGCCCGGAAAGCGCTCGAAGCGATGGGCCCGCTCGGCGCTCACGAGAAGATCGTCGCCGTCACCTTCGCCGGCATGGTGGTTCTCTGGGGGTTGGCGGCGACGCTCGAGCTCGACTCGACGGCCATCGCCTTCCTCGGTCTCGGGGTGCTCCTCGCGACGGGCGCCTTGACGCTAGCGGACATCGCGAAAGAGGGCGACGTCCTCGCGACCTTCATCTGGTTCGCGGTGCTGTTCACTCTGAGCGGTCAGCTCAACGAGCTCGGGTTCATGGGCTTTCTGGGAGAGCGGCTGGCCGGAAGGCTCGGAGGCCTTTCGCCGGCAACTACCGGAGTCGTCCTGGTCGTCGCCTACGTCCTGCTCCATTACCTGTTCGTGAGCCAGACCGCGCATCTCCTCGCCCTCTTCGGCGTGTTCCTCGACGTCGGTGGAAAGCTGGGCGTCCCGCTCGCGCCGCTCGCGTTTCTTCTGCTCTTCGCCACGAACTTCTTTTCGGCAAACACGCCTCAGGGGTCGAGCGCCAATCTCCTGTTCGCGGGAAGCGGGTATCTCTCGCAGGGCGAGCTCTACCGGCTCGGCGCCCTCACCACCGCGTTCAACCTCGGGGTGTACCTGGTGGTGGGAACACCGTGGCTGATTTTCTTGAGCCGTTGATGAGATCTCAGGGAGGTATTGTCATGATACGCAAGGTTGCATTTGCGGCCCTCGCGGGCATTCTGCTTTCGGTCCCCCCCACTCCGCTATGTGCCGAAGATGAACCCGGTCATTCTCCACGGCGCGGGGTGATTACTCCGCGCCGCTCGTCTTCCTCTGCATCGCGTCGAGGTACCGGTCGAGCTCCTGGACGCTGGTGAATATGCTGTCGATTTCGGCGGCCTTTACGATATCGAGGACTTTCTTCACCGCGGGGGTGGGATTGAGAACGACCGCCTTTCCCGAACCTGCTTTCATCGTCTTCTGCGCCCGGAAGAGCGACCGGAGCCCTGCGCTCGAGATGTACTCGAGCTTCGAGAGATCGAAGACCAGGACCTTCATCGCCGACTCGAGGAGCATATCGAGCTCCTGATCGAGAATCCCCACGCTTTCCGCGTCCAGCCTTCCTTCGAGCGCGAGCGTCTTCGTGAGAGAGGGGCCCTCG
>DAISKN010000176.1:0-10968 GCA_036820975.1 Acidobacteriota bacterium
CGCCGACGTTCAGGATTTGTACCTCGAGACTCCGAATCCCGGAAACTCGCGCCAGTACGCGGCGCCCGAGGGCTTCCGCGATCTCGAGGTCGTCTCCGAGACAATCTCTGTCAAGGATGGAAGCGCCGCCACCGAGGAGGTTCGCGTCTCCCGTCATGGAGTCATCGTGGGAGAGACCATGGACGGCCGCCTCCTCGCGCAGAGGTGGGACTCCCTGTGGTCGGGCGATCACTTCCAGGCGCTCCTTCTGCTGAATCGGGCCGGTTCGTGGGAGGAGTTCACTTCCTCGCTTCGCACCTGGGCGAGTCCGCCGCTCGCGTTCCTCTACGCCGACGTCGAGGGAAACATCGGGTTCTTCCCCGCGGGTGAGGTTCCGGTGCGAACCGCGCACGACGGAACCCTCCCCGTCGACGGAGCGACGGACGCCTACGAATGGCAGGGGAGCGTTCCCCACGAGCTCAAGCCGATGATCTTCAATCCCGAGGGCGGGATCCTGGTGAGCGCCAATCACTCCATGCTCCCTCCCGAGACGCCTTATCCTCTCGGGGCCGACACCCTCGCCTCTCATCGCGCCAATCGGATCGGGGACCTGCTCCGGACGATTCCCAAGTCGACTCTCGACGACCTCGCGCGAATCCAGGCGGATCGGTACGACCCGTCGACGGAGGCGGTTCTGCGCATCGCCGTCGTTCTCCGGCCCACGGAGGGCAAGGGAGTCGAGGTGATCGAGAAGCTTCGCAGCTGGAACGGGCAGATGACCGACGGCCCCGCGCCGGCCATTTACCAGGACCTGTACGGAAGACTCATCGAGAACACGTTCCGGGACGAGATCGGCGACGAGCTCTTCGCCTCGTATCTCGACTTCCTGGAGCTCGGTCACCGGGGTGGGCTCTACGCGGTGCTCGACGACGAAGCGTCGCCGTACTGGGACGATCGCGGGACTCCCGACGTCGAGACCCGCGAGCGGATCTTTCTCCGCAGCCTCGGGGAAGCCGCCGAGCTCCTGTCGAGCCGGCAGGGCGACGACGTGAGCGCCTGGGACTGGAGAAAACTCCATGGAATCCGCTTCGAGCATCCGATGGGAACGGCCGAGCCCCTCGGCTGGCTATTCAGCCGCGGACCGGTCCCCTTCGGCGGCTCGACGTATACCATCGCGAACGCCACGGTGTCGCTGCGCGAGCCGTTCGAAACACCGCTCGGTACCTCGTTCCGGCTCCTTGCGGATCTCTCGAATCCCGACCTCTCGCGATCCGTCGTCCCTACCGGCGCCTCGGGCCATCCCCTGAGCCCGCACTACTTCGACCAGAACCCCGGCTGGCTCGAGGGAAAAAGCCACCCTCTCCCCTTCGAGCGGGCGACGATCGAGGCAAACCTCGAGTCCAAGCTGCTCCTTCAGCCCTGAGAGGATTTTTTTCAACGCTAAGGCGCAAAGACCGCTAAGGCGCAAAGAAATCCAAACCGAAAGGGGACCAGGGAGATGGGAAGAGATCGGGGGATCGATCGGAGGTTCTGATTCATCTCCATATCTCCGTATCTCCCCATCCCCTTTTCTGACACTCCCCTCTTTGCCCCTTTGCGCCTTTGCGTTCTTCCCGGGTTTTTCGAAGGGCGGGCCCGCGGCTTTGCGTTTATAATCCGCGTCTCGAGAATGAACGGCGAATACCCCCTTTGCCCTGCCTGCGAGAGCGAGATCGAGCTCGACGAGCTCGACGTCGATCGCGGCCAGAAGATTGGCTGCCCGGAGTGCGGCGTCACGCTTCAAGTGCTGTCCATTTCTCCCATCGAGCTCGACATCGCCGACGAGGAAATCTCGGAGTGGAAGGACTCCTGAGATGAGTCACCTCGAGGAGTCGGCGGCGGAGAAGGAGCGGAGGCTCCTCGAAATCCTCGCCTCGATGGAGTCCGCGATCGTGGCCTTCAGCGGCGGCGTCGATAGCGCCTACCTCGCGGTCGTGGCGCAGCAGGCGCTCGGCGAGCGATCCCTCGCCGTCACCGGCGAGAGCCCGAGCTACCCCGACCATCAGCGCCGGATGGCGCTTCAGGTCGTCGAGAAGTTCCGCCTGAAGCACCGCTTCGTTCATACAGAGGAGATCGCGAATCCCGAGTACGTCGCGAACCACCCCGACCGCTGCTTCCACTGCAAGAACGAGCTCTACACCCGGCTCAAAGCGGTCTCGGCCGAAGGCGGCTTCCGGTTCATCCTCGATGGCGCCAACGCCGACGACCGGATGGACTTCCGCCCCGGCCGTCGCGCGGCCAAGCTCCTGGGCGTAAGGAGCCCTCTGGAGGAGGCGGCGCTCACCAAGGCGGAGATCCGCCTCCTCTCGGAGAAGCGAGACCTTCCGACCGCGAGCGAGCCGGCATCCGCCTGCCTCGCCTCGAGAGTTCCCTACGAATCTCCCATCACCATCCAGAAGCTCGACCAGGTGGAAAGAGGCGAGGAGGCGCTCCGACGCCTCGGCTTCCGCCACATGCGGGTGCGCCATCACGACTCGCTCGCCCGTCTCGAGTTCGCGCCGGAGGAGCTCGCCCGCGCGCTCGCCCCGGAAATGCGCGCGATTCTCGCGGCGGAGATCAAGAAGCTCGGATACCGTTACGTCACCATCGATCTCGAGGGATATCGCACGGGGAGCTTGAACGAGGTGCTGGAATGGCCATCGAGATCCGAATCGAGAGCGCCTGGGATACCGACGACGGAGAAGGGCGCCGGGTCGAAGTAAGCGTCGCCGAGCGGGAGAGGCCCTCGGAGGACGTTCTCGAGGGAAGCCGCTGGTTCGCCTCCGGCGACATCGAAGCGCTCAAGCGGTACCTCTGCGATTTGATCGACCGAAAAGCCTCGCTCTTCGCGGGACCCCGCCGCCGGGAGTGCGGTACCTGCGGCAAGGTGGTCGATACCGAAGACGCGGGTCCGCGGTTCGTATGCCGGGAGTGTGGGAGGTAAACTAGTAGTTACCAGTTTCCAGTTGCCAGTTACGACTCGCTCCGTGCTGGCGCCGGCCTGCACAGCCGAGGACTGGCAACTGGAACGGGCAACCGGAAACTGACAAGCATGGAAGTCGTCTTCCTCGGTACCGGCAACGCTTTCGCCAGCGGCGGAAGAAACGCCATGGCCATCCTTCTCCGAAGCGACGGGTTCGGCGTTCTCCTCGACTGCGGTCCGACCACTCTGGTAGCGCTCAAGCGCGCTTCGCTCTCGCCGTCCGACGTCGACCTGGTGCTCCTCTCTCACCATCACGGGGATCACTTCGCCGGAGTTCCGTTCCTCCTGTGCCACGAGCGCTACGTCGGGCGGCGCGCCAAGCCGTTTCGCGTCTGCGGTCCGCAGGGCACGGTCTCGATCCTGGAGAAGGCGACGAGCCTCTTCTTCCCCGGTATCGAGCCCGCTCCGTTTCCCATCGAGTACCGGGATCTGACGCCCGAGGAGGAGCAGAGCGAGGAGCGGCTCTCGTTCCGTCCCTTCCGCGTCGACCACTTTCCCAAGGGTGTCGCTTTCGGATACCGGGTCGAGATGGGAGGAAAAACCGTCGTCTACTCGGGAGATACCGCATGGACGGACGTCCTCGCGAGAGAGAGCGAAGGAGCGGATCTCTTCGTCTGCGAATGCTCGAGCCTCGCGCCCACGACGGAAAAGCACACGAGCCATGACGAGCTGCTCGAGAACCGCGGCGGCATCACCGCGCGCCGCACGCTCCTGGTCCATGCCGGCGACGACGTGATCGCGGGCGAGCGGGAGCTCGCTTTCGAGCTCGCCCGCGACGGAATGAGGGTGACGCTATGAACGTTCTCCTGATCGCGATCCTTCTGGGCGCTCCACCGCAGGCGCCCGCACCTTCCGAGGAGACCCTGATCGACATCGACGTCCGCGAGGCCGAAGTCCAGGACGTCTTGCGGCTCCTCTCGGAGGTCGGCGGTTTCAACCTCGCGGTCGACCCGGGCGTCGCCTGCGCGACCACTCTGAAGCTGAAACACGTTCCCTGGCCCCAGGTGCTGGATCTGGTGCTGCGCACCTGCCGCCTCGAACAGGAAAGGCTCGGGGAGAACCTGGTGCGCGTGGCCTCGGCCGAGGAGATTCGGAAGGAGTACGAGGAGCGGCGGAAGTACCAGGAAGAGAAGGCGCTCGCCGGTCCTCTCGAGACGCGGTACGTGCGGCTCGCCTACGGAAGGGCGCGCGACCTCGCGCCCATCCTCTCGAAGTTCCTCTCGCCGCGCGGGTCAGTGGTGTTCGACGAGCGCACGAATACCCTCGTAATTACCGATATTCGACGCTGAGCGGCCGGAGGAAGGTAGAGTCGGCCGAAGGAGAGCTGCGCGAGAGCCCTGCGGGCCTATTTCTCCTCGTCGTCGCCGCCGCCGCCCTTGATCGACTTCTTGAAGTTCCGGATTCCCTCGCCGAGGCCGGCTCCGAGCTGCGGGAGCTTGTTGGCCCCGAAGATCAGGAACACGATGGCGAGAATGATCAGGAGCTCGGGAAGCCCCACGGGCCCGATGAGAAGCGGATGAATCGACATTAGGTTCTCCCGTCTTTGGACTGGCGTACTATACCACGCGATGGCGCTCTCCGACGACATCCTCGCCGACCCCGATCGGATGACTCGACTGAGGAGCCGCATCGAGGCTCTCGCTCGCGAGTGCGGCGCCGGGGCGGCGTTTCTGGTCGACGAGCAAGGCACCCCGTTCGCGACCGTCGGCCACGTCGAGTTCCGGCTCCCCCATCCGCTCGCGGGTCTCGTCGAAGGAGGAGAGGCCGACGCGATTCTGGGCGCGCTCGTGGGCGAGCCCCAGACCGAGCCGTCCTCGGGCATCGTCGTGGAGCGGTTGAGCGCGCGCGCCCTCCTGGTCCTCGTCCTCCCCCGCCCTCCGGGCCCGCGCCGGCGCCTCTCGATCCGATCGAGCGCGCGCGAACTGACGACGCTTCTCTGAATTCGCTTTTGTATCCCTGGCGCGAGCGTTCTAGGATGTCGGCGTGTCGAAGGCGAAACCCGCGGTCACCGTGGTCGAGCGGCGAGAGCTCATTCGCCGGCCCATCGCCGAGGTCTTCGCGTTCCTCGACCGGCCGTCCAACTTGAAGCGGGTGTTCCCGGGAAGCCTCGCGGTCTCGCTCGAGCGGCACCCGGACGACCTCCGTCCGGGGACGCTCTTCCGCTATCGCCTGCGGCGCTGGCCGCTCGACTTCGAGTGGGACGCCGTGGTCTCGGAGTATCGCCCTCCGGCCCGGTTCACGAACGTGAAGGCCAAGGGATACTTTCCCCGATGGGCGATGGAGCACGAGATCCTGGCCCGCGAGCAGGATTCGGAGCTCCGGATGTGCCTGTCGTACGAGGTGCCGTCGGGGATTTACGCCGCCCTCACCCACACCTACGTGATCAAAGACGCGATGGAAGAGCTGGTCGAAGCGCAGATCCAGGCAATCCGCAACGCCCTCGAACGACAGTGATCAGCAGTCATCCGTCATCAGGGGACGGAGACGAAACTCCGATGCGCCAAATTTCGGCGCAATCACTGATGACCGATGACGATTCACGTCTGCCACGGAAGCATCGATGAGACCGACCGCTGCAGATCCTGAAGCCAGGTGCTCGAGTAGACGTAGCTCACCATGATTCCGCAGGAGTCGCGGATTCCCCTCTCGGTGAGGTTCGCGCCGAAGTGGACGTGCCTGGCGCCGAGTCGGGCGCCGTTTCCCAGGTGAAACCCGGCGACGGGATTCAGCGGCTTTCCTCCCTGATCCTTCTCCTGCGTCAGATGGAAGTAGGCGACCCGGGTCAGCGGCTTTTCGAGCTCCCTCGCGAGCGCCCGGTCCTCGAGCCACCCCGGCTCCGAGAGCACCTGCGCGAGCGCGTCGCCGAAATCCTCGGTCCGCGCTCTTTTGACTACCTTCCCGCGCGCGCTTTCCGGAAACAGCCGAATCAGATCCGCCCGCTTCATCTTGAACGGCGCGTCGGCCCCCGCGAGGATCGGCTTCAGGTAGCGATTCAGGAGGCCCGGGACCGGGCTCAGGGTCGCGAACGTCTGCACCTGAGGGCGATTGCGCTTGATGGCGTCGACGACCTGATAGATGAGGATCTTTCCCAGTCCGAGCCCCACCAGACCGTTCTGGGCGTTGTTGATGGAGTAGAAGATCGCGGTGTCGGGTTTGGTCTCGGGTCCCGAGCGGGAGTTGTCGAGGATCTCGTGGATCGAGGACGGGATCCGCCGGGTGAGCGCGGCCTCGATGAACACGATGGGCTCTTCGGGCATCGCGCGGTGGTAGAGGGCGAACGATCGGCGATCCTCGCCCAGACGATTTCCCATCTCCTCGAGGCTGGCCATGGGGTGCACCATGTCGTGCTCCTTGAGGAACCGGATCTGGCGGTAGGACGAGTCCTGGGTGATCTCCTGCAGGAACAGGAACCCGTACTGGAACCAGGACGTGAACAGGTACGCGATCTCTTCGTCGATCGGCCCGAGGTCCAGGGAAGCCGAGAGGACGTCTGCCCGGAGATCGAGAAGGAACTTGAGCCCGCCCGAGGCGTTGAGAAAGCGTCGGAACGCGCGCATGCGCGGAGACTCGAGCTTGCGGCGCAGATCCGTGAGGAGAGACGTCCAGCGGACGGGATCGTCGTCGGCCGCTCGCAGCACCGCGTTGAGCGGCCCCTCGATGGGCTCGCGAGCAACCTCCATGCGGGTCAGCAGGAGCGAAAAGAAGGATTCGCGGACTTCGCGCGGCGACTGCCGGTAGGCCACCCGGAACGCCTCGAGGCGCTCGAGAGGAGGATCGCTCGCCCCCTGGATCTGCTCCAGGAGGTGAACGAGCTTCTCCGGCACGCTCAAGACTTCGTTCTCGGGCTTCTTGGCGGGGGAAGAGGCTTCCGCGGAAGCTTCTCCTCGCGCATCGCCGTGAGATAGGCGACGGAGGCTACCACCACCGCCGCCTGCTTCAGATCGTCCTCGCTCACGTGGTCGTACACGTCCATGTTCGTGTGATGGGTCAGGGTGTCGTACTCGATCGGATCCTGCAGGAACTGGAAGGCGGGAAGCCCCGCGGCGTCGAAGAGCAGGTGGTCGGTGCCCGACGTGTTCTCGGTGGTGAGCGTCGCCGCTCCGAGGTAGGCGAAGGGCTCGAGGAGCCTCTCGAAGATCGGACGCGCCGCCTCGTTGCCCTGAAGATAGACGCCGCGGATCTTCCCCGTTCCGTTATCGAGGTTGTAGTAGGCGGCGAGCCGCCCGTGCTCGGGCTTCAGCTCCATGGTCGAAAGAGAAGCGTAGTGGGTCTCGACGTGGTGCTTCGATCCCCAGTACCCCTGCTCTTCACCGCCCCAGAGCCCGATGCGGATGGTTCGCCGCGGCTTCGCCCCGACCGCCTCGAGAATGCGCATGGCCTCCATCATCACCGCGGCGCCGGCGGCGTTGTCCGTGGCCCCCGTCCCCGAATGCCACGAATCGAAGTGCCCGCCGATGAGGACCACCTCGTCCTTCAACCTCGGGTCGGCTCCCGCGATCTCGGCGATGACGTTTCCGCCCAGGACACCGTCGCGGAAGGCGGCGGCCGAGGACAGCCGCAGGCGCGGACGAATTCCCTTGTCGACCAGACGCGCCAGCCGATTGAAATGCTCGCGCGCGAGGACGAAGGTGGGAGCGCTCTCGGAGGCGCCGAACGTCCCCGGAGACATCACCCGGAGCACACCGCGGCCCCGGGAGCTCGGCTGCAGCACCGCCTTCGCCCCCTCCTCGCGGAAGAACCGCGGGATGGTGAGCTCCTTCGCCTCTTCCGCCTTCCACTCCGCCTCCTCGTCCCAGTAATCGCGCGGTCTTCCGGGGTCGATGGCGGAGCCGAGACGCGCGATCTGATCCGACGTCAGCCGTTCCGGCTCGGGTCGGCGTCCGTCGGCAGATTCCAGCTTTCCGTTGAGGACGATTCTGCCCCGCAGCTTTCCCCGGTGCGCCTCGAAGTCTCCGGGGCCCTCGATCGACGCGACGACGGGGACGTCCTCGACCACTCCCTCCGTTCCCGGGGTCCAGGCCATGGGGTAGCCGAGGAGTCGCTGGTACGACGGCTCCAGGAGCTCAATCGAGAAGCTCTCGAGCGACCAGCCGGGCACCGGCGATGGCCAGGATTCGATCTCGGCGGAATCGAGACCCCACTCGCGAAGGCGATCCCGACTCCAGAGAGCGGCCTTGTCGTAGTTCTCGGAGCCGTGAAGCCGCGGTCCGTACACGTCCGTCAATTGGAAGAGCGTGTCCATGACCTGGGAGCGCTGAAAGCCCTCCATCTTGATCCGGGCGATGGTCTCTTCATCGATGCGTTCCTCGGCAGGAGACGGCGCCAAGAGAGCCGACGCGAGAGCGAGGGTCGAGAGCGAGAGATGCACGTTTCCTCCCTGGGGTCGCGGGATATACCGCGCCATTCTAAGCATGCGCTCTCCCCTTTTGTCTAGAATCCGAATGCCCATGAGCGCGGTTCTCTTCGTCACCGTCCTCCTTTCCGCGGCGTCCGCGCGAGAAAGCCCCTCCGTCCTGCTCGTCACCCTGGACACTTTCCGGGGCGACTTCCTGGGCGCCTCCGGCTCCCGCCGCTCGTCGACGCCGATCCTCGACCGGCTCGCCGCCCGCGGGGTGCTCTTCACCCGCGCGCGCGCATCGGCGCCGCTCACGCTGCCGTCCCACGCCTCCATCCTCACCGGCCTCTATCCACCGGAGCACGGCGTGCGAGGCAACGGGACCTTTCGCCTCGACGACTCCTACCGAACGCTCGCGGAATCCCTCCGCGATTCGGGATACGAGACCGCCGCCTTCGTCTCGAGCTTCGTCCTCGACCGCCGCTTCGGCCTCGCCCAGGGATTCCAGAGCTACGACGACGACCTCGGGACGGGTACCGCCGGCCTCGAGAGTCCCGAGGCCGAGCGCGCGGGACAAAGAGTCCTCGAAGCGTTCGACGATTGGCTCCGGCGGCGGGATGGAAGAAGGCCGTTCTTCGCCTGGGTTCATCTCTACGATCCTCATTTTCCCTACGCTCCGCCGGAGCCCTTCGCGAGCCGGTTCGCCTCCGACGGCTATGCGGGAGAGATCGCCTACACCGATTGGGTGGCGGGTGAGATCGCGAGCCGGGTCGACGAATCCACCGTGGTCGCGGTGGTCGGCGATCACGGAGAGGGGCTGGGTGAGCACCGGGAGGCGACCCATTCGCTCCTCGTGTACAACTCGACGCTGCACGTGCCGCTGATCCTCGCCGGCGGCTCGATTCCGCGCGGCCGCGAGGTCTCGGGCCTGGCGCGGACCATCGATCTTCCTTCCACGATCCTCGACTACCTCGGACTCGCCCGGGACCTGGGCTCCGGCCGGAGCTTGAGACCTCTCATCGAGGGAAAACCCGAACCACCGCGGACCGCCTACGGGGAATCGCTGTACGGACTCCACCATCTGGGATTCAGCCCGCTCTACGCTCTCGAGTCGGGAGACCATCGATTCATCGACGCTCCTCGCAGAGAGCTCTACGACGTCGCGAACGATCCCGGCGAGACCCGGGATCTTCTGCAGGAGCGGCGGTCCGTATCGCGGGAGCTCTTCCGCGCTCTGACCGAGCTCCGGTCGAGCTTCGAAACGTCCTCGACCGCGGAGCTCGCGCTCGACGCCGAGACGCGCGAGAAGCTCGCGAGCCTCGGGTACCTTGCGTCGGGCGCTGCCGCGAGCCGCTCCGGAGAGAGTCTGCCCGACCCCAAGGACCAGATGGAGCTGTTCCATCGGATCCAGCAGGCGCAGGACCGGAAGACGCGAAACGACTGCGGAGCCGTCCTCGAGTCGTTGGGCGCGATTCGGAAGGCGGGCACGTCGATCCCCGTGGTGTACGAGCTCCTGGCGTCCTGCCACCTCGAGCTGGGGCAGTGGGAGAGCGCGACGGCGGCGGCGAAAGAAGCGCTTTCCAGAGGTATCGAGTCGTCGACTCTTCACCGGGATCTCGGCCTCGCGGCGCTCCGGCAGGAAAAGCCGGTCGAGGCGGAGCGAGAGTTCCGCATCGCCCTCGCGCTCGACCCGGCGAACGTCGTCGCCCACCATCAACTCGGCGACGCCCTGCGGGCGCAGAGGCGCGACGAGGAGGCCGCCTCCGCCTACCGGGAAGCGCTCGCCCTCAATCCCCGGTACGTCTTCGCCTGGAACGGGCTCGGGATGACGCTCGCCCGCGGCGGAAGGAACGAGGACGCTCTCCAGGCGTTTCGCAAAGTGGCGGAGCTCGATCCGACGGAGCCGCGCGGGATCTTCAACCTCGCGGTGCAGCTCGATCGCACGGGAGCCCGGGCCGAGGCGCTCGACCTCTACCGCCGCTTTCTCGAGATCTCGACCGAAGCCGGGTTTCCGCGGGAGCGCGCGCGGGCCCGCGAAGCCCTCGAGTCTACGGCGCCGCGGCCGAAGGGGTGGTGAGCCAGTTCCAGACGTCGTCCGGCGGCATGGGTCTCGCGAAGAGAAAGCCCTGGATGAGATGGCAGCCCTGCTGGCGCAGGATTCCCACCTGGGCCTCGGTCTCGACTCCTTCGGCCATCACCTGGAGCTTCAACGCCTGGCCGAGGTTCACGATGGCGGAGCAGATCGCGCGGTCCTCTTCGTCCTCTCCCAGGTCGCGGATGAAGCTCCGATCGATCTTCAGGGTGTCGACGGGAAACTGCTTGAGGACGCCGAGCGAGGAGTATCCGGTTCCGAAGTCGTCGAGGGCGATGAGCGCTCCCAGGTCTTTCAATTCGTCGAGGACGGCGATGCTGTACTTCTGATCGTCCATGAGGACGCTTTCCGTGAGCTCCAGCTCGAGCGAGCCCGGGTCGAGTCCCGTCTCCCTCAGGATCGATTGGACCTTGCGGGGGAGCTCTTTCTCCCGGAACTGCTTCGGCGAGAGATTCACCGAGACCCGCAGGTGCGAGAGGCCCGCGAACTGCCAGGCCCGGGCCTGGGTGCAGGCCTTCCGCAGCACCCACTCGCCGACGGAGACGATGAGCCCGGTCTCTT
>DAISKN010000177.1:0-10945 GCA_036820975.1 Acidobacteriota bacterium
CAAGCCTGACGAGCCGGCATCCGCGCCTGCTCCCGCGACACGATCGCGCTGATCTCGACCGGGACGGTGCCCATCTCCCCGCAGCCCGCCTCGATCTCGACCAGGCAGGGCTGCAGCGGGTCGAGGCAGAGCGCCCCCCCCGTCGTGGGAAAAGCCGTCGCCGGATCGATTCCGAGAGCCGCGACGATGTCGATGCCGTCGAGCTTGATGCTCAGGCTGTCGACGTTCACCAGGGGCACGAAGGCATCGACGTCGACGTCCTTGGCATCCGAGAGGGAAATCGTCACTCCGTCGGGCTTGGTGACCTCGAGGTAGGGGAGGATGCTGCAGTACGCCACGTCTTCCACGCCGGGCTTCTTTCCGGTGACGCGCAGAATGGGCATGGGAGCGAACATCGTGTGGCGGGTTCCCTGCTTGTTGGTCTTGGAGTCCACCTTGAAGGGGTCCTGGCGGCTCGCGAGATGGGCGAGCTCTCCGGGCTGCACATTCTCGATGGTGGCCAGGAGCGTTCCGTCGGTATCCAGCGCGAGAAGGTCCGCCTGGACTTCAGTGGCGCTACCGCCGTCGAACTGGATGACATGCCAGCCGCTGCAGTCGGCGCCGGGCTTGCCCCGGTCGTACGGGAGCGAGCAGGTCACGCCGAGGTCGGAATAGGCGCTGGCGCAGTCGTCGTCGGCGGCGTCGATGAAGCCGTCGCAGTCGTTGTCGGAGAAATCGACGCAGGTCCCCGCCGCCTCGTCCTCGACTCCGGGCGAGCCCCCGCTCACCGTGCACTCCGTGGCCGTGCCGTCGGCGCTGCAAACCGTCGTTCCGAACTCGGTGCACACCCCGAGACCCTCGGAGCAGGGGGCGCCGAGGAGGAATCCCTCGTCGACCTTGCCGTCGAAGTCGTCGTCCAGGCCATTGCACAGTTCGGTGACGCCGAAGCCGTCGCAGCCAGCGTCGTCGAGGTCCGTCACCCCGTCGCAGTCGTTGTCTTTGAAATCTCCGCAGCTGGCTCCGAACTTCACGCCTTCTTTGTCGGGGTTTCCTTCCACGGCGCTGCACAGCACGCCCGAGCCGTCGGGCTTGCAGTAGTAGACGCCGTCATTCGCGCATTCCCCGACTCCCGCGCTGACGCAGGCCTGACCGACCGGGAACCCGTTGTCGACGGTTCCATTGCCGTCGTTGTCGACGCCGTCGCATACCTCTTGCGTCCAGCATCCGGAATCGGTGAGATCGGCGTTGCCGTCGCAATCGTTGTCGCTTCCATCCGCGCAGTTGCCGGCAGAGGCCAATTCATCGACCCACTGAATGATCTCGTTTCCATTGTTGACGTTCTGACAGGTCAGGGCCCCGGCGACGCAAGCCGTCCGGCCCGCGGTCTTGCATTCGTTGGCGGGCCCGGTTTCGGCGAACACGCAGAACCCGAACCCTTCGTCGAGCTGCCCGTCCGTATCTTGGTCCCCGGAACCCACGGGATCGGGGTCGACGATATCGATGCCATCGCAGTCCGAGTCGACTCCGTCACAGGCTTCAGCGGCGCCGGGGTGAATGGCCCCATTGGCATCGTTGCAATCCTGGGGTGGCTCGAAGCCGTCGCCGTCGGCGTCCGCCGCCGCCGCCGGGACGGCGAAGGCGAGCAGTAAAACGATCGAGGCCGCTGCCAGCCGCGCGAACCACGAGTCGATGATTTCCATTCTACAAGGAAGAGTTGACATGCTTTCTCCTTCGAACCGCAGGGACACACCTAGAGCGACGATACGACACCGGACGAAACCCACACTGCCCCCCAGAGCCTTCCGAGCCGGGGGTGGAAGCGCGCGCGGGAGCGCGCGGCCAATCCTCCGACCGCGAACTTCTTGGGGGGGGCGCCGAGACTATAGGGGATCACTCTCTCGTTGGCAATAGTAATCGTAGTTATTCTTAATGAGAATCGAAAGGTGGCCGATACGAAACAGCGAGAGGACGGAGGTGTCGTAGACTGTGGTCATGAAGAAGCGCTGGCTGTTCCCGGTTCTCGGGCTCTGGCTCGTTCCCTCGACGGCGGCCTCGCAGCCGAGGAACACCGAGTACGTCTTTCTCGTAACCGCCGACGGGCTTCGGCGGCAGGAGCTGGTGGGCGGGGTCGATGCGGATTTGATGGCGCCGGAGAGCCTCGAGGAGTCGGGCATCGAATCCCTCGAATCCCTGCGGCGCGAATTCTGGAGCGAAGACGCCGTCGAGCGGCGGGAGAAGCTCATGCCCTTTTTCTGGAGGGAGCTCGTCCGCGAGGGGGTGGTTCTCGGCCAGGCGCGGGTCAAGAATCCTCATCGCTTCTCCTATCCCGGATACGCCGAGATCCTGAACGGGCAGCCCCTGGAAGCCGTCGACAGCAACGACCCGGTTTTCTCCCCCCGGGAGACCGTCCTCGAGTACGTGAAGAGGAAGCGGGGGCTCTCGCGCCACCAGGTCGCCGCGTTCGCTTCCTGGAGCGTCTTCAACTGGATCGCGATGCGCGAGGAGGGCGCGATCTTCTGTAACGCGGGCTACGAGGGTCTCGACGCGCCCCGTCTCACCGGGGAGCTTCGGATTCTCGACCGGCTTCAGTTCGAGATGCGAACGCCCTGGGACACGGTCCGCCACGATTCCGTCACCCTCGGTCTCGCCCTCGGCTACATCGAGGCGCACCGGCCGATTCTCTTCTATCTGTCTCTCGGCGAGATGGACGACTGGGCCCACGAACGCCGCTACGACCGCACGGTTCAAGCGATCCGCGATTTCGACGCCGCTCTCCGGGAGCTGTGGACTTTCCTCCAGTCGACCGAGCCCTATCGCGGCAGGACGACCCTGGTGGTCACGACCGATCATGGAAGGGGCATTACCGCTCAGGATTGGACCTCCCACGGGAAAGACGTCCCCGGCTCGGATGAAATCTGGATCGGGATTTTCGGCCCCGATACGCCCAAGCGGGGGGAGCTCGCGGCCGTCGAGAACGTCTACCAGAGCAGCGTCGCCGCCACGATTCTGACCCTGCTCGGGCTCGACTATCGCGAGTTCAATCCGGACGCCGACGGGCCGATCCCGGAAGCCCTTCCGTCCAGGTGAGCCGCCGCGCGCCGGACTCTCAGGTAGCCGCCGCCTGCTCTCTCTGCTGGAAGTAGAGAATCCGCTTGCAGTTCTCGCAGTGGAAGATCTTTTCTCCCACCCGGAGCTCCTGGTAGACCTGCGGCCTCAGCCGCACCATGCACACCTGGCAGCGCTCGTCGATCGCTTCCGCCATCGCGACACCGCCTCGGGTCCGCGCGATCCGGTTGTAGTCCTCGAATAGGTCCGACGGGATTTCCTTCAGGATCCCGTCGCGGCTCTCGCGTCTCGTCGCGAGCTCGCCCTCGAGCTTCACCCGCTCCGCTTCGAGCGTCCGCTCCATAGCCGAGATTTCCGTCTGGCCCTTCTCGAGCTCTTTCTGCCGTTCCTTCTTCGTTTCCTCGAGCTCCTTGATGGCGTCGTATCCCTGAAGGATCCTGTCCTCGACCTCGCTCACCTCGGACGCCGCGGCCTCGATCTGCTTCTGCATCAGCCGATACTCGTCGTTGGTCTTCACATTCATGAGCTGGTCGCGGAACTTCTTGACCTTTTCCTCGGTCGCGGCGAGGGTGCTCTCGTTCGCCCGATGCGCTTTCTGCGCTTCGGCGAGCGCTTTGGCGGCGTCGTCCAGGTTCTTGCGCTCGGTCGCGATCTCCTTCTCCAGGGCCTCGACCTCTTTCGGAATCGCGCGCAACCTCGTGTCGAGCGCGCGAATCTCGTCGTCGACCTTCTGGAGGCGGACCAGGCTCTCGATCTCAGGCGTCATCATTTATTCGAAACTCCCGGCTATTGGAAACTCCGGCGAAAAGGCAAAAAAAAAGGTGCCGCGGCGGGCACCTGTTCGAGCGGGCTCTCGTCCCCCCCCGGTCGTGGCATCCGGGTGGGAGCTTTCCCGACGTTCCTCTACGATTCGACTTCATCCTCTTTCTGGTGGGCCCACCAGGGTTCGAACCTGGGACCAACCGGTTATGAGCCGGTCGCTCTAACCACTGAGCTATGGGCCCTGCGGTTTTTCTCAGATCCTCGATCCTTCCAGAAACGCCTTGAGCTTCCGGCTGCGCGACGGGTGGCGCAGCTTCCGGAGCGCCTTGGTCTCGATCTGGCGGATGCGCTCGCGGGTCACGGCGAAGCTCTGCCCCACTTCTTCCAGCGTATGCTCGCTTCCGTCGCCCACGCCGAAGCGCATCTTGATGACTTTCTCTTCCCTGGGAGTCAGGGTCTTGAGGACCGCTTCCGTCATCTCCTTGAGGTTGGTGTTGATCACCTGCTCCGCGGGGGAGATGATTCCGCGGTCCTCGATGAAGTCGCCCAGATGGCTGTCCTCTTCCTCCCCGATCGGAGTCTCGAGGGAGATGGGCTCCTGGGCGATCTTGAGCACTTTACGGACTTTGGACACCGGAATGTCCATGCGCTTCGCGATCTCCTCCGAAGTCGGCTCCCGACCGTACTCCTGCACCAGACTCCGGGAGGTGCGGATGAGCTTGTTGATGGTCTCGATCATGTGCACCGGAATGCGAATGGTGCGCGCCTGATCGGCGATGGCGCGGGTGATCGCCTGGCGGATCCACCAAGTGGCGTAGGTCGAGAACTTGTACCCGCGACGGTACTCGAACTTGTCGACCGCCTTCATCAGGCCGATGTTGCCCTCCTGGATCAGGTCGAGGAACTGCAGACCGCGGTTGGTGTACTTCTTGGCGATGGAGACCACGAGGCGCAGGTTGGCCTCGACGAGCTCGCTTTTCGCCTGCTGGGCCTGGGCCTCGCCCTCGCGGATCTTTTCGACCGCGTGCTTGAGCTCCTCCATGGTCGCTTCGTACTCGTCCTGCATCGCGCGGACGTCGGTCCGGATCTTCCTGGCCTCCGTCTTGTAGCGGCCTCGCTCCTCGTCCTTGGCCTTGCCCTTGCCCTTGACCGCTTCGGCCTTGCTCTCGTAACGGGAGAACTTGCGCTCGTGCGTCTGGAACTTGTCGAGCGCCTCCCGGATGCGCTCCCGCATCTGGGACCAGTAGGTCTCGGTGAACTCGATCTCCTGCGCGCTCAGCGCCAGCGTCACCCGGAGGCGGGAGAGCTTCCACTTCGCCTTCACGTAGCCCCGCGCGCGGCGCTTGACCTTGACGAACCGCTTCTCCGTGGCTTTGTACGCCTTGTAGGCCTTCTCCACTTCGTCGATGGCGGCGATGGTCTTCTTGCGGTGATTCTCGATCTTCTGCTCGGTGAACTCTTCCTCGTTGAAGACGATGACGTCGCGGAGGTTGACCTCGCTGTTCCGCAGCGCCTCGCGAAGCTGGATGATCTCCTTGGTGACCAGAAGGGTGCGGGTGATGGACCGGGTGGCCATGTTCTTCCCGCGCTCGATGCGCTTCGCGATCTCGACTTCGCCCTCGCGCGTCAGAAGAGGCACCGTGCCCATCTCGCGGAGGTACATCCGCACCGGGTCGTTGGTCTTCTCTATCGCTCCCGGGGTGAGGTCGAGCTCGACGTCGCCTTGCTTGCCCATTCCGGCGAGCCCGGCGGCCTTCATCTCTTTGTACTTGTCCTCGGACTCGACGATGTCGATGCCGTGGTTTCCGAAGGCGTCGAAGAGCTCGTCGAGATCCTCCGACGTGCTCACTTCCGAGGGGAGCATGTCGTTCACCTCGTCGTAGAGAAGGTAGCCCTTCTCCTTTCCGAGAGTGATGAGGGCTTTGACCTCGTCGTACCTTTCCTCGATGGCGAGATTGCTGCGAATCGATTCCTCGGTCATGCTGTGTCCTAACCTATTTGAGCATTTCGATGCGCCGGGCGAGCGAGTTGAGCTCGGCGAGTTGGTTGTCGTTCAGTATCGGCGTCTCGCCGCGGAGACGCTTCAATTCGCGCTGCAGCCGCTCCTTGCGGAGCTGGTCGAAACAGTCCCGGGGGTTTTGACGGGGAGCGAGGGGAGAAGGCTCCGTCAGAATCCGGGTCAACTGGTTCCGGACGTCTTCTGACGAAAGCCGGTCGAAGAGACGTTCCGCGGAAAGGGTTCCGGAAGCCACGAGCTCCTTCATCGCCCTCAAGATGGGCGCCGTCCAAAGGCCATCCAGATCCTCCTCCTCGATCTCCTCGAGGATTACGGAGTCCTCGGGACTCTTCATCAACCAGCGGATCAAATCCCGTTCCGCGGGCTTCAAGACAGACCTCTCCGCCGAAGGGAGTTGGAACCGGTGAGCCTGACTCTCGACGTGCCGCCGAAGCTCGTTCAGGACCGTCTGGTCCGTGATGCCGGCGTGCTCCGCGAGGGGGCCGATGTAGCCTATTCGCTCCACTCGGTTCGGAATCTTCCCGATCACCGGCAAAACGTCGTTCAGGAACGCCGATTTACCCCTCGGGTCCCGCACATCGTAGCGCTTCCCGGCTTCCGCGATCAAGAAGTCCACCAGCGACGAAGCCTTCGAAAGGAGCTCCCGATAGGGCTCGGAGCCGCGCTTCAGGAGGAAACTGTCCGGATCCTCTCCGCCGGGAAGCCGGAGCACGCGCACTTCGAACCCTTCTTCCAGGAGAAGATCGATGCTTCTCCGGGCCGCGCGCTCGCCCGCGTCGTCGGGGTCGAAGTTGACCACGACGCGCTCGGCGTAACGGCGAAGGAGACGAGCATGGCCCTTGGTGAGGCTGGTGCCGCAGCAGGCGACCGCCTGCCCGATGCCGGCCTGATAGGCCTGGAGGCAGTCGAGATAGCCTTCCATGAGGATCGCGAAGCCCTCTTTGCGGATGGCTTCCTTGGCTCGATCGAACCCGTACAGGACGGCGCTCTTGTTGTAGATGGGGCTTTCGGGCGAGTTCAGGTACTTCGGCTCGCCGGGCCCGAGTATCCGGCCGCCGAAGGCCACGATCCGCCCCGATTCTCCGCGGATGGGAATCATGACGCGGCCCCGGAACCGGTCGTAGAACCCCTTGCCGGTCTTGCGGGGAACCGCGAGTCCGGCGCGCTCCACCAGCTCCGGCTTCGCGCCTCGACGAGCGAGGTGGTCGAGAAGCCAGCTCCACTGGTCTGGAGCCCAGCCGAAACCGTAGGTCTCGAGAGTTTCCGGGGTGAGACCGCGCTTCTTCAAATAGTCGAGAGCCTTCGCTCCTTCTTTCGACTCGAGGAGCTGGCTTCGAAAGTACCTGGCGGCTTCGTCGTGAAGCTTCAGGAGGAGCGTCCGCTCCTCGTCCTCGCGCCGCGAGGCGCCGGACGCGCGGGGCAGCTGCAGGCCCGCCCTCGCCGCGAGCTGCTCGATGGCTTCGACGAACGAGAGCTTCTCGTAGAGCATCAGGAACCTGAACGCGTCGCCTCCCTGATGGCACCCGAAGCAGTGGAAGATCTGGCGCTCGGGGTTCACGTGGAACGAGGGGGTCTTCTCGCTGTGGAACGGACAGAGCCCTTTGAAGCTCGCGCCCGTGGCCTTGAGTGGAACGTACTGAGAAATGACGCCGACGATGTCGGTCGAGCTGCGTACCAGGTCGATGAAGTCCTGGGGAATCGAGGGCATTAATCCTTCAGCTCCACGACGGTGACCCCTCCACGGCTGTCGCTCTCGAGCTTCTCGACCCTGGGGTGTGCCGAAAGCCACTCCCTCAAGGCGCTCTTCAGCCGCCCGGTGCCGTGACCGTGGATCAAACGCACGTGACGATACTCGCTCAGGAGGGCGTCGTCCAGAAATTTGTCCGCCTGGCTCAGGGCCTCGTCCACCGTGCAGCCGATGAGGTTCAGCTCCTCCGGCGTCTGCTTTCCCTGGGGGAAGCTGGTGAACGCCTGGGCCGCCCCGGGCGCCGGTGATGAACGCGCCGGCGCCAGAGGAGGAAGCGCCTCCAGGCTCGAGACCGGAAGCTTGAGCTTCTTGTCCCGGACCGTGACCTCCGCCTCGTCGCCCGCGATCCGCTCGACGATTCCCTCCATCCCGAAGCTCGCGACCAGGACTCTGGACCCCGGACGGATGGAATCGGAGCTGGCGGGAAACGCTTCCTTCGGGGTCTCGGCTTTCACCTTTTCGAGAAGGGGCGCTGTCGAAGCCTCGATGCGATCCGAGAGCTTCTTCTCGAGCTCTGAAAGGAGAGCGCGATCTTCCCTCCGCGAGGCGCGGATCTCGGCGATCGCCCGCTTCGCCTCCGCCACGACTTCGCGGAGCTCGCGGCGCGTGGAATCGACTTCCTCTTCGAGGGAGGTGCTCCAAGCGGACAGGCGCCGCCTTCGCTCCTGACGCTCTTCTTCCTGAAGCTCTTCGAGCCTCCGCCGGCTCTCCTCCGCCGCCCTCCGATCGTCCGCGAGCCGGATCCGCTCCCGCGCGATCTCGGCGTTCTCCGCTTCGAGCCTCGAGACGAGCTCTCCCACCTGGCGCTCGCGCTCGCTTTCGAGGGCGCGCGCCCGGTTCACGATGTTCCGCGGAAGGCCCAGAAGAGTCGCCATCTCGAAAGCGAGGCTCCTGCCGGCGGCCCCCTCCACGATCCGGTAGGTGGGCGCGTAGGTCGCCGGATCGAACTCGAACGAGGCGGCGCCGATTCCCTCGTGGGTGAGGGCATAGGCTTTGAGGAGGCCGTGGTGGGTCGAAGCCAGCACCATCGCTCCCCGCTCGAGAAAATGCTCGACCAGCGCCGTGCCGAGCGCCCCCCCTTCGGCGGGGTCGGTTCCCGTGCCCACCTCGTCGAGGATCACCAGCGCCGGGAGCTCGAGCTCGCGCTCCATCGCGACGACCTTGGCGAGGTGGGAGGAGAAGGTGGAGAGCGACGAACCGATCGACTGGTCGTCGCCGATGTCGGCGAAAATCGACTGGAAGACGGGAAAGACGCTCGAGGAGCGCGCGGGCACGTGCAGCCCCGCCTGGGCCATGAGCGAAAGCAGCCCCGCGGTCTTGAGGGCGACCGTCTTCCCGCCGGTATTGGGGCCGGTGAACACCAGGCCGCGTTTCCCTTCGGCGAGTCCGAACGTGAGAGGCACCGCGGCGCCTTCGCGCGGCAGGCCCGCGCGCGCGGCGACCTCGGGAATCAGAAGGGGATGGCGCGCCTCGCTGAGTCGGAGCTCGCTCTTCTCGGTGAGTACCGGGGCTTCTCCACGGCTGATCTCGGAAAGCCGGCCTTTGGCCTGCGCGAGATCGATCTCCGCCAGCACGGAAACGGCGGCGGCGACGTCCTCGCGGCGCGGCCGCACCCGCTCCGTGAGCTCCGCGAGGATCCTCCGAATCTCCTCGCGCTCGCGATCGCGAAGTATCGCCATCTCGTTTCCGAGCTCCACCGTCGCCAGCGGCTCGACGAACAGCGTCGCGCCGCTCGCGGAAGCCCCGTGCACGATGCCGGGAAACTGCGATCGGCACTCCGCCTTGATGGGCACGACGGGGCGGTTGTTCCGGGTGGTGACCAGGCTCTCCTGCAGGAGCTTCTGGTTGTCGCGCGAAGAGAGCGTCTGATCGAGGAGCTTCGCCAGCTTGGACTCGACCCTTCTCGTGCTTTCCCGGATCCGTTCGAGCTCGCGGCTGGCGTCGTCCCTCACGGTCTCGGTCTCGGGATCGATGATCCTCCGGATGCTCGATTCGAGCTCCTCGAGGCGGGGAAGACTCGCGGCCCGCGACGCGAGTAGCGGAGCCTCGCTTTCACGGGCGAGGAGCGCCCGCCGGGTCTCGTGGACGACGGCGCTCGCGGCCGCGAGCCGGAGGAAGCTCTCGACGCCGAGGATTCTTCCCTCGATCGCCAGCTCCTGGAGATCGCTCTCGACGTCCGGGAGGCCTTCGAGCGCCAGCCGGGCGTTCTCTTGCGCGAGGCGCTTCGCCTCGCTCGTTTCGTCGAGGCGCCGGCGGACGGTCTCGATCCCTGAGGAGGGCTCGAGGGTCTCGGCGAGGAGCCGCCCCTTCGCGGTGGCGGCAAGCCCCGCGAGGACCGCGCGCACCTTGTCGAAATCTAGCGTGAAGGATGCACTGGTGTTCATCGACGCGAGGCGGACTTCCTCGGGCGTCTCCGGAGCGAGCCTCGCGAGACCACGGGGAAATCGACCAACCAGCTATTTTAGCATGGGGGAAGCTTCGGGGCGGCCGGGAGCCCGCCCTTCCGCGCAGCTACGGCGACCCGGGGCTACGGGCCTGGCAGAGCAGACCCGCGAGGTACCCCCCGCCGAAGCCGTTGTCGATATTGACGACCGCGACTCCGGGTGAGCAGCCGTTCAGCATCGCGAGCAGCGCCGAGAGTCCGGAGAAGCTCGCGCCGTAGCCGACGCTCGTCGGAACGGCTACGACGGGAGCCCGGGAGAGACCGGAGACGACGCTCGGGAGCGCCCCGTCCATGCCCGCGACGACGACGAGAACGTCGGCGGAAGCGAGGACGTCGATATGCTCGAGAAGCCGATGGAGGCCCGCGACCCCCACGTCGTAGAGTCGGCCCACGGAAGCGCCCATGAGCTCCGCGGTGAGAGCGGCTTCCTCGGCGACGGGGATGTCCGAGGTGCCGGCGGACAGCACCGACGCCTTTCCGACTCTCTCGGGAGCGGGCCGGCCCACGGTGATCGCAGACGCCTCCTCGTGCCACACCGCTTCCGGATGGGTAACGGCGACGGCGCGATAAGCCTCCTCGGTGGTCCGGGTGACGAGAACGATCTGACCGTGCTCCGCGAGGCGGGTGGCGATGGCGGCGATCTGTGCCGGAGTCTTTCCGGGGCCGAAAATCACTTCGGGGAAGCCTCGCCGGAGAGCGCGGTGGTGGTCGATCTTGGCGAAGCCGAGGTCCTCGAACGCCTTGAATGGAAGACTGCGGAGCTTCTCCGCGGCGCTATCCGCCGTCATCTCTCCCATCTCGACCGCTTTCAGGATTTTCCGGAGCCTCTCGGGATCCATCGAGCGCCCACTTTAGCAGGTTTAGGCCGAGGAGGACGTAGAACGGGCCGTACTCGAGGAGCTTGATCCAGAGAAGCTCCCGCCAGGGCTCG
>DAISKN010000178.1:0-10915 GCA_036820975.1 Acidobacteriota bacterium
CGGCTTTTACCGGGCGACCACCCCGAGATGACGGCGAGCCTGAACAACCTCGGCTCGATCCACCTGGCCTTGGGCGAGCCGATGGAAGCGCTCGAGTACTACCGGGCCGCCCTTCCTCTCCGGCGCGCGCTGAGGGACGCGGGCGGAGAGGCGCGCACGCTCAACAACATCGGCACCGTCTACGAGGATCTGGGCGAGACCCAGCTGGCCCTCGAGGCCTATCTGGAGAGTCTTCCCCTCCGGCGGGCCGCCATGGATCGAAGGGGCGAGGCGACGACGTTGACGAATCTGGGGCTGCTCTACGATCGAATGGGCCGCTTCGAAGAGTCCTTCGACTACTACGAGCAGGCGCTTCGCGTTCACCAGGCCGACGGCAACCGCGCGGGCGAGGCGACGGCCCTCCGCGCCTTCGGCGGGGCCTATCACTCGTCGGGCGATCCGGCCGCGGCGCTTCCGAACGTGGAGCGCGCCCTCGAGCTCTTCCGCGAGCTGGGCGACCGGCGCCAGGAGGCGCTCACGCTCAATTTGCAGGGTCTGCTGCTCGTCGAGTCGGGAAGGGCGCGGGAGGCTTTCTCCGCGGCCACTGCGAGCCTCGAGATCTGCCGGGCCGTGGGGGATCGGCGCTGCGAGGCGGCGGCGCTCGAGGTTCTTTCGTCCGCGCAGGAAGCCTTCGGGGATCTCGAGAACGCCGCAGTCCGAAGGCGCGAGGCTCTGGCGCTCCGGGCGGCGCTGCTCGATCCCGGAGGCGAAGCGCGAACGCGCCTCGCCATCGCCCGAGCGGCACGCTCCCGGGGTCGACTCGACGAAGCCCGCGCCGAGGCCGAATCCGCCCTCGAGCTCATCGAGTCCCAGCGGGCCCGCATCGCTTCCGCCCCGATGAGGGGAACGTATCTATCCGTGCATCGGGACGCGTATGGTCTTCTGATCGACGTCCTCATGGATCTTCACGAACGAGATCCCTCCGGCGGCCACGACCGCGCCGCCCTCGAAGCGAGCGAAAGAGGGCGGGCGCGCGGGCTTCTGGATCTCCTTTCTGAAGCGGCCCTCGATCTCGAGGAGGGCGTCGATCCCGATCTCTTGGCGAGCGAACGGGCGCTGCGCCAGCGGCTGAACGTGCTCGAGGCGAATCGGCTGCGCGGGCTCGAGCGCGGCAAGGACGATTCCGAAAGGACGCGGCTGGAGCAGGAGATCGAGGCGAGCTCGCTGGAGCTCGAGCAGGTCCAGTCGCGCATCCGGGCGGCGAGCCCGCGCTACGCCGAGCGAATCTCGCCCGCGCCCGTCGACCTCGAGCGCCTTCAGAAGGAGATCCTCGACGAGGAGACGCTCCTTCTCGAGTTCTCTCTCGGCGAAGAGCGCAGCTTTCTCTGGGCCGTCACCAACCGTACCGTCCGGTCCTACGTGCTCCCCGGCCGCGGGGAAATCGAATCGAGAGCGCGGCGGGTCTACGATCTCCTGAATCGCAGCCACCAGAGGCAGGTCCGCCGCGAGACGGAGCTCGCGATCGCGGACCTCTCCCGGATCCTCTTCGGTCCTCTCGACGAAATCGAGAAAGACCGTATCGCCGTGGTGAGCGACGGCGCTCTCCAGTTCGTTCCCTTCTCCGCACTCGAAACCGGCGGAGCTCCCCTCCTCGCGCGGCACGAAGTCGTCCACCTGCCTTCCGCCTCGGTCCTCTCCGTCCTCCGGCGCGAGCGCGCGGCCCGCCCTCCCGCGGAAAGGGCTCTCGCCGTCATCGCCGATCCGGTCCTCGAGCGCGACGACCCGCGGGTCGCGGGCGGTCGTTCCGAAGCCGCGGACGGTGAGCCCGGAAACGGAGACCTCCTTCGATCGGCCGAGGATACGGGTCTCGACGCCGTCGCGCGCCTTCCCTACACGCGCGACGAGGCCGAGGCGATCCTGGCGCTCGCGGGAGAGCAAGAGAGCCTCCGCGCCCTCGACTTCGACGCGAGCCGGAAGACGGTGCTCAGCGGCGAGCTTTCGCGGTACCGGCTGGTTCACTTCGCGACGCACGGCATGCTCAACAGCCGGCATCCCGAGCTCTCCGGCCTCGTGCTCTCGCTCGTCGATTCGAACGGAGGCCCGGTGGACGGGTTCCTGCGCCTGCACGACGTCTACGGACTGAAGCTTCGCGCCGACCTCGTCGTGCTCAGCGCCTGCCGGACGGCGCTCGGGGGCGAGATCGAGGGCGAAGGGCTCGTGGGGCTCGTGCGTGGATTCATGTACGCGGGCGCTCCGCGGCTGGTCGCGACGCTCTGGGACGTCCGCGACGAATCCACGGCCGAGCTGATGAAGCGCTTCTACCGGGGGCTCCTCGAGAAGGGTCTACCCGCCTCCCGCGCTCTCCGGGAAGCGCAGCTCGAGCTTTCGTCGCAGGAGCGGTTCCGGGCGCCCTACTACTGGGCGGGTTTCGTGCTCCAGGGCGAGTGGCGCTGAGCCACGGGAGCGCGATTTTTTTCGCGACGACGTGAGAGGATCTCGTCGTCCGGGGACTCTATCCTGTTGCCGGAAGAATCAGAGGAGCCCGCACATGCCTCGAACCGACACCCTCAACACTCCGTCGAAAGCGATCGGTCTTGTTGCGGCCCTGCTCTTCCTACAGGGTCCGGACCTCGACGCGAGGCAGATCTTCGACCCCTCCGACCCGGCCTTCGCCACGGCGGTGACCATCCCGCTCCCACCCCCTGCGTTTCCGCTGGGACCGAACGACTTCACCTATGAGTTCACGAGCAACGGGGTCACCTTCCGGTTCGAGAGCCTGAGCACCGTGTCCCTGAGCGGCGGTGCCACCTCGGCGACGGCGATGATCGTGTTCTCGAGTGGATCGGGAGGCGGGGTGGCGCTCAGCATGAGCCCGCCGGTTTCAGCCATCGGGTTCGTCGGCAGGCAGCTCGACGGATGCCCCGGCGCTGATTTCGTAGGGGAGAACGGCGTCGAGAACGTCCACTCCCTCGGTGCCTGCGGCAGCAACCTGGTCTTCTACGGAGCGGACGGAATCGGAAACATTGCGACCGTGCTCCACAGGAATCCTGGCTCGATCTTCGTCATCAGTTCCATGACCTTCGTGCCGCCGGGGCTCGTGCCCACGACCACCGCCGATCTCGCTCTGAACAAGACCGAGTCGCGCGGGCAGAACGGCCGCGCCCTTAACGGCGAGGTCCTCACGTACGAGCTGGAGATCCCCAACGCCGGACCGGACGCGGCCGACGACATCGTTGCGATCGACTTCCTGCCCCGGAACGTCCCCCCGGGCAACGCCTCCACGACCGGAGCCGGTACCCTCTTCGTCGATTCGGCTCAGAACACGTTGCGGTTGTTGGAGCCGACCCTTCCGGACGGCGCCTCTCTCCGCATCGAGGTGGAGGCGACGACGCCCGCCGATCCCCTCGAGTTCCACTGCGACGCCCGGTTGACCAATCTCGCTCTCGTCAGCGGCGATGCCCTGGATCCCGATCTTTCCGACAACCTCTCCGTCGTCACGACGTTCTTCGACAGCGGCGCCTTGTTCGGCGAGCCGGAGATCTGCGGCGACGGCATCGACAACAACTGCGATGGACGCGCGGATTGCGCCGACCCGGTCTGCGACTGCCGGCCGACGCTTCCGCCCGGTCCGGGCGGAGACCCGCAGTGCTTTACGGGCCTCATCGAGGGTGTACCCGGGTTGCCTCCTACATTCGTCTCGACCTGCACGGCGCAGCAGAACAACGCTCCGAACCATCAGTGCCGGGTGCCCCGAGGCGCCTGCGGGGAAAGAGTGCTTCCCGCCTACTGCTGCGACCCCGGTCGGCTCTCCGATCCGAGCCTCGACAACATCGAGCTCCTGAACTCGTGCAACCTGGGAGTTCCCGGTTGCGCGCCCGTGGATCCCAACTTCAAGGAAGCGACTCCGGGTGTCAATGTTGCGGGCTACGGATTCACCGCCCCGGGGCGCGCCATGCTCTACCGGAATCACTATGAGAACGTCGGGAACGCGGACGCGCTCGACGTGAAGATCATCGACGTCCTCGACCCGGACCTCGACGACTCGACCCTCACCATCCAGGACGGCGGCGTCTACGATCCCGCGAGCCGCTCCATCGTCTGGACGGATCCCGTCCTGCCTCCGTTGGAGCCCCGGTTCGTGAGCTTTCAGGTCAACGTGCGAGACGACGCTTCCCCCGGCACTCGTGTGCGCAACGACGCCACCATCCTGTTTCCGAACGCGGTCCCCCCTTCCCGCGTCGATACGAACTTCGTCGAGCACGTCGTGCCCGATCCCCGGTTCTCGCTCGATCCCGTTCTATACGTCCGGGGGTGCAGGGAGACTTCGGGCGGACTGTACGAGGTAGACCTCGTGAACGAGGGTGTCGGCTTCGCGTACAACGTCTCGGCCGCGATCGTCTCCAGCTCCCCCGCGGTCGCCGTCAGCGATTCCCTTTCGAGCTTCGCGCATCCCGACGACGAGAATCCGGCCGTGCTGGCGTCGGTGATTCCGAATGCCACTACCGCGAGCGCCGAGGGCGTCGCCTTCACGAGCCCCACCCCCGCGGATCCTTGCCCCACGTTCGACTGGCGCATCCAGTGGGAAAACCTTGCCGGAGACGTCTTCACCAGCGTCGCTTCGGGCGCTCCCGACGGAGACGATGACGCCGTCGCCGACGAGTCCGATAACTGCGCGACCGTCGAAAACCCCGATCAAGCGGACTCGGACGGGGACTCGATTGGCGACGCCTGTGACGCTGCTGAGCCGCAGGCTTGCGACGTGGACGGCGATGGAAACGTGGATCGCGACGACGTCGCTCTAGTTACCGCCGCGCGGAATAGACCGGCGGGCGGGCCGGACGATCCCCGCGACGCGGACGGCGACGGAGTCATCACGGTTCTCGACGCCCGTCGTTGTATCCTCGAATGCACGCTCCCGCGGTGCGTACCGCAATAAAGGAGGCTTTGAAATGCGCCGAACGCTCGTTCTCGCCGGTGTGGCCTGCATCCTGTTCTGGGGCGTCCCCTCGGGCGCCGTCGTCATCGATTTCGTTCCCAGCGCCCAGACCGTGCCTCTCGGCGCAGCCGTCGGGGTCGACCTGGTCATCTCCGGTCTCGGAGACTTCACCGCGCCTTCTCTCGGCGCCTTCGATCTCGACGCTACCTACGACGCCTCCGTGCTCTCGGCGGCCTCGGTAACGCTCACGCCCTTCCTCGGAGACTCGATCCAAGGGGTGGACGTCTCCACCCCCGGCTTCATCGATCTGTTCGTCATTTCGCTGCTTTCGCCGGTGGAGCTCGACGCTCTCCAGCCGGAGTCGTTCGTTCTCGCGACCTTGTCGTTCGACGCGATCGCTCTCGGCACGAGCGCTCTCGCGCTCACTCAAGTCGTTGCCGGAGACGCCTTCGGAGCGGACCTCGGCGCGACCGCGGGCTCGGGCAGCATCACCGTCACCAGCTCTGGAACTCCGGTTCCCGAGCCGTCCCTGACCGGGCTTCTTCTCACAGCCGGTCTCGGCCTGGCTCTCACGCGCCAGCGGAGCCGCGCCGGCCTTCTTCGAAGCTGACGGATCTCGCCGCCGAAGGATCGTCAGGGCTGCGGAATCACGAAGCTCGTCAACTGCCCGGTGCCGCGGTCCAAGACGCGGCCGAGCCTCGACGCGTCATCCACGAAGAAAGCGACGGCCCCGACGCACGGAGGCCCGGTGTGGACGAATCGCGCGATCCCGCGCCAGTTGGTCGTACCCCGGACCGGGGCATCGGTCCAATAGTCATCGAGAAAGCGTCCCTCGACGGTGACGCCGCGCAGCGGCCTCCCCCCTTCATCCGTCACCGTAATCGACGCCGCCACGCGGTTGAATGCATCCGGCGTGCATTGGCCCCTGGGCCGGCCGATCATCCTCCCGGTCATCCGGATCGAAGCGACACGGAGGCAACCGCTCGTGCAAACCTCGACCGGGACCAGGCGGACCAGACGGGGAGACCGCCCGACCATCAGCTGAGCCAGAATCTCCCCGAAACTGTTGATCGGCCCGCCGATGGTGACGTCACCTCCGCCGTACGCAGGGGAAAGCTTGCCGGCCAGCGGCTGGGCCGGCGCGCTGGGCCCGTAGGCGATCAGACCGATCCCGCCTACGGTTGCCGTGATGTCGCCGCCCCTCGTGATCGAGCCGACGCCATAAGGCGCCAGGTGGCCGGCGGGCGCAGCCCAAATCTGCTTCCACGTCCCCTGGTTCTCGTATCGGAACAGGTAGGGGAAGAACTCCGTGGAGGTCGAAATCTGAAAGCGCACCTGGTCGCCCGCGTCATTGACAGCCGCAGGGTAGCTGCCGGGCCCGGAGAAATGCGGGGGCGGGGGAGCCAGGGGATGCACATTGCCCGGGTCGTCGAGGTCGTACCACGAGCTCGGTGTGGCCACGGTGCCGCCGGAGCTGAGGAAGAGCGGTGATTCGTTCGGAAATCCGAGGTCCGTGAGATCTACCATCCCGCCGCCTTCAGTCCATTGGAACGTTACGCTGGTCGGTGGAAAGTTCTGTGTTGTCGAAAAGCCGACCACCCGGCCCAGGTCGTCGATTCCGGCAGCCGTGGAGATCGTGGTCCCGGGAAAAGCACCGATGTCCATGGCCTCGTAACCCGCGCCGACGGGCCTCCACACCACGGCGTGTGAACCGGTGGACGGATCGCCGGCAAACCCGGCCAACCACCCGCTGGCATTGATGCTCCGGACGGTGATGGTCGAGAACCCGGGCGGGATTGGAAGAACGATCCGAACGCCGTTTCGCCACACCACGGTTTGAAGTGGAGGCAGGCACGTCGAGCCGCACCCCGGATCCGTATACGAAGTCCCTGCAGCGTCGCCGGCATCATTCATCGCCGAGCCGAAAGCCGCCGTGGAGACAAAATCCACGACGTACATGGAAGGTTCCTCCGCAACGGCGAGTCTCGTGCCGAAGGCCCAGACCCCCACCAGCGCGACCAGGCACCCGCGAAAGAGCGATCCATTGTTCGAAATTTTTGTCATGACATCCTCGTCTCCTCCTCCCTATATCTCCTGGAAATCCGAGAGCGCACGGACTTCACTTCAGAGAGGACCTCATGCTCGACCTACGCAAGGAGCGTGCCGGAAAAGGCTGAATAGCGTTGTCTACAGATTCCGCCCTCGAGTTGGGCTGTATAGCGCGGCTTGACTCGTTCGAGAGTCATTTCGCCCAGGCGGGCCAAGCACTTCGGCAGGCCGGCGCGGCGGGCAACCCGCGTCGACCCGGTGGCGGAGCTGCGTCAGGAATAGACGCGGTCTACGAGGCGCTCGCCACGACGGCGTACTCCCCTTGCTGCCACAAGTCCTCTTCCAGGTTGCCGTTCCCTCGCGGGAAGAAGATTCGCGCCGACTTGAACGCGGTTAACCGGCATAGAGTGACCGCCACCTCGGGAAAGATGGGCTTCTGATGCGTGGGGTCGACCCAGAAGCTCTTCATGGCCGCGATCGAATGCGGGTTGACGGTCTCCGCGATGAACAAACCGTTTCTGGAGAGCTTGGATCTGGAGAGGCGGAGGATGGCAAGCAGAGACTCGAACGGCAGGTGCTCGATCAGATGCGCCGAGAAGATACACCCGATGGAGCCGTCGGCTCGCCCGGCGAGATAGTCGGCGGCGTCCGTGAGCTCTACCTCGCGACCCCGCCGCCGGCAGCGTTCGACCATGCCGGGGTTGTCGTCGACGCCAACGCCTCGCAACCCGGACTCCGCGAGAAGGTCGAGAAACTCTCCGCGACCACAGCCGATGTCGACCACCGGCTGTTTGTCTCGCACCATGTCGACGTAAACGCGAAGGCGGTCCTTGATGAACGCTTCCGGACCGCGAAACGAGTCTTCGAAGGAGGGATAGACGTCGACGGTCGTCCTGCTGCCTTCATTTCCATCGTACCCGATGTATTCCCGGCCGTCGGCGGCTCTGACCCGCATCGGCTCCGCGGTGTGCGGCAACGCGTAGAGCTCCCTCGAGAGACGCTCGAGCGTCTTCTCTCCGGCCGAAACACCCGCGGTCAAGGACGCCAGGTGAGCTTTCGCCGCATCCTGAAATTCGGTAACGTCGCTCACCAGTTTCGCCAGGTGCCGTTCGATGTCGCCGTGGCGCCCGAAGGCCCGCCCCATTTTCTCTTCGACGAGACCCACGCGCTTCTTCATCGATGCCAGGCGTTCTCCGGCTCGTTTTCGTTCCTCGTCGACTTCATCCAGAATCGCCGGTATCGTCTCCCGCTCCAGGGCATCGACCCGCCGCTCGAGGTCTCGGACGACCGCGAGGGTAGCTCCGTCACGTTCGGTAGCCTCTCTCTGGAGCGCCGGTATGGCTTCTCGCACGATTCCATCGATCCGTCGGCCGAGCTCCAGAGACTCCTCCAGGATCGCCCTGTGGAACGCGACAAGGCTCGCGGTGTAAGGCCGCAGCAAGCGAAAGAGGAGGGAGCGCGCCAAGGGCAGGAGCGGTCGAAATCGGATGGTTGCTTCCCAGGGATTCCCGGGGAACTCCATCGAACGAAAATAGGCGCGTTCGTGCGTCGATGGGCCACCAGGCGCGAGCTCGACTGGCTGCGATGCACGTGGCTGCGGCGCCGCTTGCTCCGTTGTCGCGGGCTCCGATGCCGCTTCCTCGCTTTCCGGCGGTGACGCCGTTCGCGCCTGTCGAATCTGAAGGAGCCTCCGGCCGATGAGCTCGGCGCGGACGCTTGGCGCGTGCCGATCGAGGAGGTCTTCTCTCGCACGCCGCCCTTTTTCGAGCGCCTCCTCCGGGTGTTCGTACACGTGCCGCATCCACCTCGCGGCGTCCTCGATATCGGGCTCGGCCCACTCGCCTCCCGGCGGGTACGGTTCGCATCCCTCGGGAATCGGCACCACCTCGTGCCGAACCAGATACGCGTTCTCCTCGCTCATGAACATCAAGTTGCCCGAAAAGCCGGTGGCGATGACCGGCTTTCCCGCGACCATGGCTTCCGCCATCGTGAAGCCAAAACCCTCGGCCCGATGGAGCGAAACATAACAGTCGCAGCTGGAGATGAGGCCGTTCATGGATTCGCGAGAGAAATACCGATCGAGGACCAGCACGTCCGGGTGCTCCGCAGCCGAAACCTTCACCTTCTCGAAATCTTCGATTCTCTTTTCGCCGTTGATGCTCTTGAGGACCAGGACCGGCCCCTCCCCGGGAGAAAATGCGCGGCGGTAGGCGTCTATCAGCGCGAGAGGATTCTTGCGCAGAAGGACGCTCATGAAATCGTAGATGAACAAGAACAAGAAGCCCTCCGGTAAACCGAGCTCCGCCCGGGTCGAGCTCGATGACAGCGGGGGAGTCACGGGCGGGGGAATCACGTGAACCGGCTTCGGCGAAACCGAAGTGAGAGCCGCGGCAGTGTACGCGCTCGCTACCCAGATTTCGTCGAGGTGAGCGAACGAGCCGTGCCACTCTTCGGGGAACGTGGATACTTCCCAGTGCCACAAGCCGATGGTGTAGCGTCGGTCGAAGAAATGCCCGCCCAATTTCTTCGCGCAGCCCGGCAGCATGTCGGCGTTCACGCAGATGATATTGATGTCGTAGGGCGTATCCGCGGCCGCATCCTCGAGGGCCTCGAAGGGATGCTCCTGACGGCTCGTAGTATCCTCGAGGGTAACCGTGGCGTAGGGGACACCGACCTGCTCCAGAGCGGCGACGAGCTGGCGTGCGGCTTCACCTACGCCGAGCTCGGCGCGGAAGAAGCCAACGACGTTGACACCGGGCAGCAGCCGGCGGTCCGGGGGAGCTTTTGCGCTCGCGCACGGGGTAACCTCCGAGCCCGCCGAGCGCGCCACTATGGGAAGAAGGGCGCCGGGAATCCTGACCTCGTTCACCCCCGTCTCGCGAGCCCAGGTCAGGAACCGCTCGCCGTCTTTTCCGGAAAGATCGGGGAATGCCAACTGCAGGTCGAGACGCTCGGAATACAGGGAGTGAAGGTAACGGGAGACGCTGGCACCGGGTGACCGTACCACAGGCTCGTTGAACCAGCGCACGAGCGCGTCGGGGTCACCGTTCGCTGCCGGGGGTTCCTCTCCTCTCCCTTGCTCGAACGCCAACAACGCTTCCCGATAGATCCATCGCATGCGATGATCGATCCGAAGTCCCTTTTGGAGAGCCCCGAGACCGTACGCCCGTTGGGACAGGTTCCGCTGTCCGTGCGCCTGGAGCTCTTTCGCATAAGCCTGGCAAAGTCGCCTCAGGGCGGGGCTCTCGCTGAGCAGAACTCGGGGGGAAGGCAGTGAGTGTCGGCTCAGCAAATGGGGTCTCTCGGGATCGAAGCCGCTGAAGTGGAAGAAGCGGAGCTCTTCGCCGTTCACGAGATAACGACCGCCGTTCCAAACCAGATTCCGGTTGGACAGGTTCCAGTAGGCCACGTTGCAGCCGGGATCTTTCAGAATAAAGTGCTCGAAGTAGCCCGGCACGAAATCGATCCATCGCTGGTCGACGAACAATCCCTGCGCGGGGGCGGAAACGCAGTGTCGCCGCAGCCGTTCCGCCCACCAGTCGAGAAAGCGCGCGGCGCCGGCGCCGACGGCGATGAAGCCCAGATTGTAGGCCCCGGATTGGAGCACCTGGATCTCGCTCGGATTGGACCGGTCTCGCGGCATCGGCTCGATGTCGTGCGGCGTAAGGACGATCGAATGAAGCCGCGCGAGCTCGGCGATATGGTCGAGTGGTGAGAAGATCTGGATGTCCGGGTCGAAGAAGACGACCTCGGACTGTCCATCTTTCAGGAGGTGGCGCAGGAGCCACGGCTTCACGGCCGTCGCCAGCTCCGTGACGTCGTAGATGAGCGAGAGACGACCGAACTCCCGGGGATCCATGATCTCCCGCGGCCGAACGAGGTGGAAGGCCTCCCGATCGGCAGAGAGCTCTCCGTTCGGGTCATCCAGGAGAAGAACGCTGAAGCATCCAT
>DAISKN010000179.1:0-10915 GCA_036820975.1 Acidobacteriota bacterium
CCGAGCCGCGGAGCTTCGCGCCGAGGGAGTTCACGCGGACGAAGATCTCGGCGAAGAAGTGATAGTTCAGCAGTCCGATAACGCCGTTCTCCGACTGGCGATGGTTCGTCGTCTTCCCCAGGACGAGGAAGCTCACGTGGTCCCGGGGTCCGGAAACGACGTACGCCGCCAGAAGAAGCGCCGGCCACATGACCTCCGATAGTATCAGCAGAATCCCTCCGCCTCGAACCGGGTTCATGGGATTCTCGCAGCTATTTCATACGCCTTTGGGTTCATGGCTTGCGTGAATTTCGCGAAAGAATGGACCCTGGATTCATGATGGAAGTGGACGAGGAACGCTCCCCCCCACTGGAGTACCGCGTCCTTCGAGCGCGGTGGAGGGGGGAGATATCCGCCGTCGCCATCTTCGAGGCGCTGTTTCACGAGTATCGGCCCATCGTGGCCTCCTCGGCTCGCGGTGCGCGCGGACAGCGGTTTTACTGAGGTCCGAACCGCAAGGCGAACGAACGGCCGGAGAGCTCCAGCTCGACGACGCCGTCCTGGATGGACACAACGGTGGCGCCTTCCACCTTGTCTCCGCTTCTCACCCGGCGCCCGTTGATGACCGCCTGCCATTCGCCCCCCACCCAGGCGGTCGTTTGGAGCTCCAGTATCGGCAGAGGGACTGGCTCGGATGGCTTCGACCGCAGGAAATGCCATGCCTGCCAATCGTAGGTGAGGCCGGTGCGAATCCGATCGTTCGCCGCGTACGTTCCGAAGAACGAATTTGCCGGCCCCCCGACGAAATCCACCCCAACGCTCCAAGACCAGCCGTCCCGGGGTTTCCATTCGAACTCCGACTGGAGGACGTAGTCGTGCTCGGCGAGATTGAAGAACAGCTTCGCTACGAGCTTCCGAAAGGAATCGAGGCGATACTCGGTGAGGGCGGTCATGGCGTGCCGATAGAAATGACGAATGGGGTTCGCGAACTGACGCCCCGCGGGCTCGGCGGCCTGAGCCGATGCGGAATCGAACAGGTATTGCAGGTTGAGATAGAGATCGTGCGACCCCGCGAATCCCGAGAACGTGCGATCGCCTCCGGCCACCAGCATCCCGAACGGAGCATCGAGGGGCGTTCCCGCGCCGGACGGCTCACCGGAGCGCGTGTAGGTCCCCTCACCCCGAAAGGCAAAGGCGCCCAGCGTCGTCTCCCCATCGATCCCGAAGACCTGGAGACGCTGGTGATGCGGAAAAAGCTCCACCGTGAGACTCTCCCCGCTCGCAACCATCGGCGGCGGGAGCGCGGCGTAGGAGCTCGGGATGCGCTCGTAGCCGTAGAAGTAACTCGCCGACCACGCGACGGAGCCGCGGCGTCCCGCCCAGAGACCCACTTCGGAGCTTTCCAATCCCGAGGGGCGCGAGCTATCGCTCACGACGTACTGCACGGGCTGGCCGTCCTCGGGAGATGCGGGCGGCAGAAACACTCCCGTCCAGCGATTCCGCGGATTGAGGGGAAGAATATTCGCCTGGAAATAGGGGGTCCAGACGCCGGTGAATACCCAGTCCCCCGCGAAGCTATCGATGCGGACCGCGTCGACCGGCTCTTCATCGGCATCGAGGAAATCGGTGAAGTCCTGCCGCCGGAAGTAGTCGGTGGGCCGGATCCCGTCCACACGGCCGGAGCGCACGATCTGGCGTCCGGCGCGGATGTCCCAGGACTCGAAGTTGAGCTCGAGAAAACCTTCGAAGAGGTACAAGCGATTGCGTGAGGAATCGACCCCGTCCATTCTCAGCTCGAAACCGGTCTCGACGCGGGCGTTCTCGTGGAACTTGAGCTCGAGGTCCGGCGCGAACAGAACCTCGGCGCGCCCTCCGTAGGTCCCGGGGTCACCCTCGTCGAAGAACGAGAACCCCTGAAACGCGCTCCGCGTGTAAAGCTGAATCTCGGGCGTTCCCGGATCTTGAGACGCCGGAACGGCGGCGAGCGCGGCAGCGAACGCGTAGGCGAGGCCGGGTGTCATCGCGCGCTCTCATCCTCCTCGCTCGAGAAAACGCACGGTGAAGAACCGGTCCTCGAGCCCCTGGTCGATCTTCCGGTCTTCGAACCTCAGCGTCGTTCGGTGCCCCCGCGCCACGTTGCGCATCTCCCACTCTGCCCACCGGTAGTAGCTTCCGTGGGTCTCGAGCCCGGAGTGCCGGAGCTCTTTCGCGAGCGCGCCCCGTTTGTCGTAGAAATCGGCTTTCATCACGACTCTTCGCACCGGGTCCACCCAGTAAACCGTCCTCGAGTAACCGCTCTCCTTCTTGAGCTTCTCGTCGCGCGGAACGGCCTCGACCACCTTGCAGTCCACGTCGCTGACGCGCTCGTCCTCGAGATAGCGATAGTCGTATCGATCGACGTTCGGGGCAGACATGTCCTCGTAGGCGAAGTCGGTGCCCATCCAGGTGTCGCTGCGATTCGCCGCGGCGACCCTCCGTGAAGTGTGATACGCGGGGAGGTAGAGCCACTGCTCCGCGTCCCGATCGCCTTTATCGAGCACCAGGATGCCGCTCTTGGCGAGGTCGGCGGGACTGTTGAACCGGATGAGTCGCATGACGTTTCCGTCGGGGTCTCTCTTCGCTTGAAGCGTCGCCATTCGCTGCCGCACTTGATTCCGGGAATCGGAGAGTTCCATCCGGATCGAGACGGTCTCGTCGCTGGCGGTAGCGGATGCGATGACGTCCCGCATGAGCTCTCGGGCCTTGAGCTCGCCCCCGGCCGCGACTCCGCACGTCACCGCGGCCATGAGGACGACCAGAAGGCCCGCCGGCCGGCCCCTGGGGCAAAGGCCCCCGATCCGCCGGGCACAGGCCGCTGTCACCGCGCCGTGCTTCTCGGAGTCGCGGCCTTCACTCGCTTCCGCCAATCGCGAACCGAACGGCCGTGCAGGAGTGAATGATACCGATTCGGGGGACGAGGTCCGCGCGCCAAGGGCGCCCAGCGCGGTGCCCGAGAGCGCCCTTCTTCGATCTCCTGCTCCCCCTTCGGGGACCTGCCCCCCGCACCCGGCGGCCTCCATCGGAACGATCCGAACGCTCACAGTCGCAATCTCCACATCCCCCGCTTCTTGGAGCGCGCTCAGGAATCGCCTCAGGCATCGAGTGTCAGGCCAAGTGAATGGTTCCGGCTGCCGGCGCGCTCCGACTCCTTATCATTATCATTATCATTATCAATCAATATCCGTCGTCACCAAGGACGGGAAAACTCCAAAGGGTCCCCCGTCCGGGCCGCGAGAAAGAAGCGCCGACCAATGACCTCCGATAGTATCAGCAGAATCCCTCAGCCTCGAACCGGGTTCATGGGACTTTCCCCACGACCCGGGAGACGCGACCCAGAGTTTGCCAGGGGTTACAGCTATTCACTCGTGGCACGAAGCGTGAATCCTCGATCCGTTTCTTCGAGGACCGAGAAGCGCCGTGAGTCGAGCCGTCCGAACCGCAAGCTCCGCCCCGACGATGGCGAACGTCGGCTCGCTCGCCCGCATCGCACTTCCCGAGGTCCTCAAGACCATCGCCCTTCGCGAGCTCTCCGGCTGCCTCGAGGTGACCTCGGGACCCAAGGTGCGGACCATCTACTTCGACCGCGGCTTCATCGTGTTCGCCGCGAGCAACTCCAAGAGCGACCGCCTCGGACAGTGTCTCCTCGACGCGGGAAAGATCACGGAGCGCGAGCTCGATCTCGCCGCGAGCCTGATGAACGGCAAGCTTCGCATCGGTCAGGCGATCGTCGAGGCCGGTTTTCTATCCCAGGACGAGCTCGGCCGCGAGCTCGCGAACCAGGCCCGCCGGATCGCGATGTCGCTCTTCGCCGTGGAAGGGGGCATGTACCGGTTCCAGCAGCAGGAGTGTCCGATACCTCTCGAGCTCCGGTTGAGCCTTTCGCTATACCGCATCCAGCTCGAGGGCATCCGGCTGATGAAGAGCGAAAAGCTCATCAGCGGGTCGCTTCCGTCCTCCGGGAGCCAGCTCCGCATCTCGAAATGTCCCCCGTTCAGCTTCGAGGAAGTGTGCTTCGTGCCGGACGAGCTCCTGGTCATGGAGGCGGCGCAGAAGGGGCGTTCGCTCGAAGAGATCGTGGATCGGGTGGGAAAGAGCCGCGAGACCGTGCATCGAGCGGTGTACGGTCTCCTCGTCGCGGGAATCGTCGAGCGCGTGGAGGCGGGACGCGCGTCGACACCTCTCAAGGTCCAGGAAGAGGTCGGGACGTTTCTCCTCTCGAAGCTGGACAAGAGCGCCGACGACCCCAGGGCGGCGAACGTCCGCCAGGAAGTGCTCCTTCAGTTCGAGAACTCCGAGAGAGCGTCGGCGGAGGAGCTTCTCGCGGTAGACGCCGCCGCGGAGCCGGAGGCCATCGAAAAAGCCTACGAGGCGCAACGGTCGGCGTGGACGGAGAAGCAGAAGGCCGTCGAGAACGAGATGACGCTCGTTCTCAAGGTGGAGGAGATCCAGAAGCGTTTCGCCAAGGCGAAGGCGCAGCTCCTGGAGTCGAACGCGGCGCGATCGGAGCCCGAACCCGAAAAACCCGCGCCCGCCCGCCGCAGCAAGGCATCGGGAGACGAGATCAAGCGGCTCCTCCGCGAGATCAAGCTCCGCAGAATCGTCGAGGACCACGAAGGGACGATCTCGCTTCTTTATGAAGTCGTAGCCCTCGAGCCCGAGAACGTGAAGTACGAGGTGATGCTGGCCCAGGCTCTCGCCGCCCATCCGGTGATGAAGAGCAAGGCCGAACGGCATTTCCGGCGCGCGCTCACCATCGATCCGCAGAACGCGGAAGCCCACTATCTCTTCGGCCGTTACTACCAGTCCTTCGACATGAGGTCGCGCGCCCTCGCCGAGTTCAAGGCGGCTCTCGCCATCGACCCGAGGCTCTCCCCGGCGCGCAGCGCCCTCGTCGAGCTCAAGGGGCAGGACGAGGGAATCCAGGACAAGCTGAAGCGCCTCTTCGTTTGAGCTGATAGCATCTCGGGGTGACCCGGCGAAAAGCTCTCCCGGCCCTGGTTCTCCTGGGGCTGCTGGTCGCCGCTCCCGTCTCCTTCTGGACTCAGCGCGTCTTGACTGGAAGTCTGGCCGACCTCGACGGCGAGATCGCACTCGAAGGACTGGCCGCCCCGGTCGTGGTCGAGCGGGACGCCGCCGGAGTCCCCACGTTTCGCGGGGAGCGTCGCGTCGACGTCGCCCGAGCACTCGGATTCGTCCACGCGCAGGAGCGCTTCTTCCAGATGGACCTCATGCGCCGCCGCGCGGCGGGAGAGCTCGCCGAGATTCTCGGATCCTCCTTGCTCGAGGTCGACCGGTACCACCGCGTCCACCGGATGAGGGAGCGCGCCCGCCGCGTCGTCGAGGAAGCGACTCCGTTCGAGATCGAGCTTCTTTCCGCCTACGTCGACGGCGTCAATGCCGGGCTCGAGGCGCTCGACTCTCCCCCGTTCGAGTACCTGGTGACGAGGTCGAGCCCATCGCCCTGGCGGGCCGAGGACTCCGTGCTCGTGGTGTTCTCGATGTTCTTCGAGCTCAACGACGACCGGGGCACTCTCGAGTCCGCGCGCGGCCTCCTCCGCGACGTCCTCCCTCCGGAGCTCGCCGAATTTCTGAGCCCCGCGGGAACGGAGTGGGACGCGCCTCTCTTCGGCGATGCCGTTCCCGGAGCGCCGATTCCGGGCCCCGGCGTCGTCGAGCTCGAAACGCCCACCGCGGCCGGCTTGGCGCTCGAGCTCGAGGCCGATATCGGAAGCAACAACTGGGCGGTCGCGGGATCGAAGACCCGGCACGGCGGCGCCCTTCTCGCGAACGACATGCACCTCGGTCACAGCATGCCGAACATCTGGTATCGCGTTCTCATGGTCGTCGGTTCGGATCCCGCACGGCGTCTCGTAGGCGTGACCCTCCCGGGAACCCCTTCTCTCGTCGTCGGCTCGAACGGCGACATCGCCTGGGGTTTCACCAATACCGGCGGCGACTGGGTCGACCTCGTCGAGATCGAGAGCGACCCGAGCGATCCGAATCGATACCGCACTCCTTCGGGCATGGTCCCCTTCGATCGACGCAACGAAACGATCGCCGTGCGAGGCGACGCCGCGGTCGAGCTCGAGGTGCGGGAGACCCTGTGGGGCCCGGTCATCGACCAGGACCATCGCGGGCGCGCCCGCGCTCTTCGTTGGATCGCGCACGAGCCCGCGGGCGTCAACCTCAGGCTCGCTCTCCTCGAGGACGCAAGGACGGTTGCCGACGCCCTCGCCATCGCCCCCACGGTCGGCATCCCGCCGCAGAACCTGGTCGTCGCCGACCGCCATGGCTCGATCGGCTGGACGGTGGCGGGCAGGATCCCGCGGCGCGTCGGATTCGACGGAAGCGTTCCCGAGTCGTGGGCGGGCGGCGAGAGAGCGTGGGACGGCTTTCTCGGCCCGGAAGAGTACCCGGCGCTCGTGAATCCGCCCTCGGGAGTGATCTGGACCGCCAACGCCCGCGTCGTCGAAGGCGAGATGCTGAAGAAGATGGGCGACGGCGGATACGCGCACGGAGCGAGAGCGAAGCAGATCCGCGACTCCCTCCTCGCTCTCGAAAGCCCTTCGGAAACGGACATGCTCTCGATCCAGCTCGACGACCGGGCGCTCTTCCTCGAGAGATGGCGTGCGCTCTTTCTCGAGGTCGCGCGCTCGAGCGACGAGCTCGAGGACGTCGAGAAGGTCCTCGACGAGGGCTGGACGGGACGGGCTTCGATCGACTCCGCCGGTTATCGAGCGGTGAGAGACCTGAGACGGGCGGTGTTCGAGCAAGTCATCGGAGCTCTCACCGCGGAGGCGAGCCGCGCCGACGCGCGCTTCCACCCCGGACAGCTCCGCCAGTGGGAAGGTCCCCTCTGGAAGCTCGTCTCCGAGAGGCCCGCCCATCTCGTCGCGCCGCCGCACGAGAGCTGGGAGGAGTGGCTCCGCGCGATCGTGACCGAGACCACGGCGTCATGGCCCCGGCCCCTCGAGGAGCGAACCTGGGGCGAAGCCAACACCTCTCGGATCGCGCATCCCTTGAGCCCGGCTCTCCCGTCGTTTCTGTCGCGATTCCTGGACGCGCCCTCGCGGCCTCTTCCGGGACATACCGACATGCCGCGAGTTCAGGGTCCGTCGGACGGCGCCTCGGAGCGTCTCGCGGTGTCTCCAGGGCGGGAAGCCGAAGGACTCTTTCACATGCCGGGCGGACAGAGCGGTCATCCGCTCTCGGACTACTACATGTCGGGGCACGCGGACTGGGAGGAAGGACGGTCGACGCCGCTCCTTCCGGGAAAGCCGTTGGTCACGCTGACGCTCATCCCCCGGAGCGGAACGTCCAGCCGAGCATCAGCATCGAAATAGCGACGAGCCAGCTTCCCGCGACCCTCACCGCGGTTCGGCTCCAGGGAGCCCGAAGCGAGACCACGAAGGCCGCGGCGAGAGCGACGACCACGAAGAGAGTCGCCGCGACGCCGGAAAGTCCGAGCGCGCCCAGCTTCGCGGTTCCGTTCAGGTATCCATGAAAGAGACCGAGAGCCGCCGCCAGGCCAGCGACGAGCCCGAGAGGAAGCTTTCGGTCGAGAGCCACGAGCGCTCCGAGGACGAGAAGCGTCGACGCGGTGAGGGCCGGCATCAGAAGCTCGGAGGAGCGGGAGAGACCGAGGAGACCGCCGGCGAGCCAGGCGACGGGGAGAACGAAGAGGACCGTCCGCCCATAGAGTGGACCCGAGAGTCCCGCGAATAGGGCGAGAGCCAGAACCGGGAGCAGATCCTCCGGGGTCAGGGCGAAATGCGAGATACCGTCGTAGAATGGACCTAGGCCGGTCGTCACCAGGTGCGCGCGGGCCTCTCCGGGAGACAAGAGAAGCGCGGCGAGCGCGGCTCCTGCGGCGGTTCTCACGCGAGGGCCCTCACGAGAAATGCGACGCCCGCGAGGGCCACCACCGCTCCCGCGGCGCGGAGGGCGGTCCGCCCCGAGGACCATCGGTGGAGAAGACCGAGCGCGATCCCGACCGCGTGGAGGCAGCCGGTCGCGACCACGAAGCCGACGCTGTAGAGAAGACCGCTCTCTCCCGCGGGGAGCTCGGTTCCGTGCGCGTGCCCGTGAAAGATCGCGAAGAAGCCGACGACGACGGCGGCGATCGCGAGGTTGGGCCGGGCCTCGGCGGCGACGAGGATCCCGAGAGCGAGCGCGGAGATCGCGATTCCGACCTCGACTCCCGGGAGCGCCACCCCCACGAGCCCCAGCGTCCCACCGAGAGCCATGACCATGGGAAACGTGATGGGAAGAATGAAGACCGCGGGAGGACCCAATTGAGCGCCCCAGAGCCCGACGGCGATCATCGCGAGAACGTGATCGAGGCCTCCGATCGGATGAAGAAAACCGGTCAGGAGGCCGGAAGCTTCTCCCGGCTGGATGTGGAAAGCGGCGACAAACAGCGCGGGCAGGCGCGGCATGTTACGCCGTTCCCAGTTTTTTCCGGCCTTGATCGTGCCTGCGGTCGAGCTCTCCGTTCCAGGGGGAGATGGTCAAAGTGACGTCCCCCTGGCACTGGGACTGACAGGCGAGACGGATGAGCGGATTCGGGTCGTCGGGAGAGTTCACGGTGTCGTAGCCGAAATAGCGAAGGCGCTCGCGCTCGAAGGCGGTAATCGGAGTGAGGTTCTCGCGCCCGGCGAGAACACCGATCCAGCAGTAGCCGCAGGAGCCGACGCGGCACTCCACCGGGACCGGACCCGCCGGGCGGCGGTAGTCGAGGTGGCGGTAGTCGGAGCCGGTGTCGCCTCCCGCCATCGCGATGTCCTGCCCGTTGATCGCGCGAATGACTCCGTCCTCTCTCTTCTCGTCCCACCGTACGTCCCACTTCCGGTTCACGCCCTTGAGAAAGGTGAAGAGACCGTCGGCGCTCTTCCGTTCGCGTTTGGCGATGATTCTCGCGGGATCCTTTGGAAGAAGGGGCGGGGTCGCTTTCGCATCCTTGGCACGCTCGAAGGGCTCGAAGCCGACCTGACGGAGCATCATCAATCCCACGGCGGTGATGCCGAGACCCAGAGATGGATCGACGCGCTCCGCAGCCGCGACTTTCTGGGCGATGGAGCGGATCGTCGCCGCGAGAAAGCCCGCGGTCGCGTCCGGCTCGACGAGAACCGAGTTTTTGACCCGAGCCCAGTAGTGAGCGCCGAAGAGGAAGCTCACCGAGGAGTCGATCTGCTCCTCCAGACGCCAGTTCCCCTCGAGGTCCATGAGACGGGCGATCTCAATCGGCTCCTCCGGGTCGGGAGATTCCGAAAGGGCCTTCCGGAGCTCGAGAGGCCAGAACGCGAACCAGATCCGGGTCGCTTCACGGTCGACGGGGTGAATCGAAGGAAGGATCTCTTCGAGCGCGCGAAGCCAGTCCTCCTGCGATTGCGCTTCGAGAAAGCTTAGGAGCCGGGTCTTTTCCATCACCGTCATGGCGCCTCACATCCTAGCACGGAGCTTTCACGTCGTCCTGCGCTGTGCTAGGTTCTGGTCCATGAGCTTCACCCAGTACCTGAAAATCCTGGCCCACCCGGTGTTCACCGGCCTGAACTTCCACATGCCGATGGTGGTGGACCTCTCGCATCCTCTGATCATGCTCAAGGGCGAGAACGGCTCGGGGAAATCGACTCTCCTTCATTCGCTCCACTTCGCTCTCCGCGGCGAGCAGGTCGAGGGCTTCGTCTATCGAACCGAGGTCCAGGCAATCGATCCCGAGAAGGTGCTCCTGTTCGACGCCGAGCAGCACAACCCGAGGCACCAGCTCCAGCTCTTCGAGGGCGACCCCGCCATGAAGGAGTTCCTCTCGACCGCGAGCCACGGCCAGGTGATGCTCTCCCTCTTCCGCGAGAGCTTTCCCAAGCTCCCCGACGGGACGGTGCTCCTCCTCGACGAGCCCGAGATGGCGCTGAGCCAGTCGAACCAGAGGCGCATCCTGAAGATGCTCAAGGAGCTCGTCGAGAAGAAGAAGTTTCGCATCGTGACCGCCACGCACTCGGCGGCGCTTCTCGACGACCCGGAGACCTACGTCATTGATCTCGACCGACACGTGAACCGGAACATCGTCCCCGAGGACATGGGCGTCGAGGGTCAAAGCACCCTGCATTGATTAATGCCTCGTTTCGCTCGGCTCGCTCCGCTCGCGCAGGCTACCGAGGACCTTTTGGGCAGCCTCAAGAGCGTAACCCCTTGACCGTTCGCGGGTTTTCCCGGTCCATTCAGCCGCCATTTGGGACCGGAAAGCGCCGATTTTGGCCAATTCATTGATATTTCCTGGATTGGCCTGATTCCTCTGTCTATTCTGTTCGCCGGAGCCCGATCTCGGGTTCGTCTATCCGCCAGCCCTGTTCCGGGCTGGCAATAAATCGAATTGGAGAAGCGAATGCACCCACCCGTCAAGTACTTCGAAAAGGTCCTGACCGTGGCCGCCAATGGAGCCTGGCACGTTTTCGAGCGCTTGAATCGGATTCGTCCGAATGCCTCGTTCACGCCCAGCTGGTCGGACAAGCCCCTCCTCAAGTCCTGGCAGAAGACCAAGCCGACTCTCGGCTGGCCGCGAACCACGGACTCGCTGTGCCCGAAGTGCATTCCCGAGGCGCGCACGAAGATCCTGAACGGCGAAGGGGACGTGAGCTCGCTCGTCAACGAGAAGGTGGGGGAGATCAAGGCGCAGGTCATCGAGCGCGACGGCGAGATCTGGATGGTGAAGGACTGCCCCATCCACGGACGCTTCGAGGACGTGATGGCCATCGACGTCCAGTTCTTCAAGCACCTCGAGGACGTCTTCCCCGGACGCGACATCCGCGCCCACAACGACGAGAAGCTCCACCACCACGGAAGCTCGACCATCAAGCATGGCCGGGGGTCGGTTTTGACCGTCGACCTCACCAACCGCTGC
>DAISKN010000180.1:0-10905 GCA_036820975.1 Acidobacteriota bacterium
CAGGAATGCCAGCCTGAGTCGAGCGGTCGGGGAAGAACAGGATGGGCTTCTGGTTCGCGTGGCTGACTTTGCAGACGATGCCCTCGAGGGGTTCGTGGTGCCGATCGAGGTACTCGCCGAGGCGCCAGTCGGCGAGCTCTCGGGTCATCTCCTGGAAGCGCTCTCGTTCCGATGCGGGTACGTCGAACGTGGTGCGAAGCGTGCGGCCGTCATAGGTGAAGAAGCTCTGGTCGCCGGTGCCCTTGCCGCCGGTCCAGGCATCGATGGGGTTCTTCTCGAGGAGTTTCCTGAGCTCGGAGGCGTTCTCGAGGACTTCTCCTACTTCAGCCCGAAGCGTCCCGTTCCGGCGGGCGAGGCGAGCGAATCCGGCTTCGAGGTCCTCGATCGAGATGGCGCCCGGAAGCTTGCCGGCGTTGAGCATCGCTAGAAGCGTGAGCATCTTGTAGCTCTTCGTCATCGGGGTGATCTCGAGGTGCTTGAGGAAATCCCCGGCGGGCGAGCCCTCGAATACCGCCGTCACATCACCCATCGCCTTCACGAAGCCGAGCCAGGATCCGTGGGTCTTCGAGACGGACCGCGGCGCGTAGCCGGCGTGGTGGACCTCGAGGGCGGTCGGTCTCGTCTCGTGCCGCTCGCGGAAGCTCTCGTACCAGGCTTTGAGGGCCTCGGGCTCTTTCGGGATCCGGAGGAGAGCCCTGAGAATGTTGACGGCCTCGAGCTCGTAGGTGACTTCGCAGCCCGGAGGAAGCTCGAGCTCGCCTCTCTGGAGGCGGTCGAGGGCGAGGGCGAGCTCCTTGTCGCCCTTCTCGAGGCCGAGGAGGGTCTGGGGTTTCAGGAGAAACGTCCGGTGGTTTCCGATGTAGTCGACGACGGTCAGGCGCTCTTTTCCCGCGGCTTTGCGGAGGCCGCGGCCGAACTGCTGCATCCAGAGGAGGCGCGATTCGGTCGGGCGGAGCATCATGACGGTGTCGATGTTCGGGAGGTCGAGGCCCTCGTTGAAGATGTCGACGGCGAAGAGGACGTCGAGCTCGCCCGCTTGGAGCCGTTCGAGGGATTGGGCTCTCGGGTCGGCGCCTTCGCCGGTGTGGACCGAGGCGGAGCGCAGTCCTTTGTCGGCGAAATACTCCTTCATGAAATCCGCGTGTCTTTGGGAGCAGCAAAAGGCGAGGGTTCGCGTTCCTCCGTGCTTCCGGTGCTGCTCGAGGGCGTTCTCGGCGCGCTTCTGGGTGGCGACGGCGTTCGTGAGCGCCTCGTCGTCGAAGCGGGTGCTCTTCCAGGGGATGTTCTCGTAGTCGACGTCGTCGGGAACTCCGATGTAGCGGAAGGGGGAGAGAAGCTCCTGCTCGATGCCCTGGACGAGATCGCACCGGTAGACGAGGTTCTCGCCGCAGAGGGCGAGGAGGTCTCCTCCGTCGGTGCGCTCGGGGGTCGCGGTCAGTCCGAGGAGGAACTCGGGCTCGAAGTAGTCGATGAGGCGCCGGTAGGTGCGGGCGGAGGCGTGGTGGAACTCGTCGACGATGATGTAGTCGAAGCTCTTGGGGCTGAACCTTCGGAGGTGCTCGGCTTTTCCGAGGGTCTGGATCGACGCGAAGAGGACATCGGCGTCCGGGGCTTTCTCGGCTCCGGTGTAGAGGCCGAGGGTGGCCTCACGGCGGATAGCGCGGAAGGTCGAGAGAGCCTGTCTCAGGATCTCCTCGCGGTGGGCGACGAAGAGGACGCGGTTCGATTTGAACTGGACGGTGTCGAAAGCGGAAAGCCAGGTCTTTCCGAGGCCGGTCGCGAGCACGACCAGGCCCGCCGCGTTTCCCTGGGTGCGGGTTCTCTTTAGAGCTTCGAGCGCTTCCCTCTGGATCGCGTGGGGCTCGGGGACGGGGCGGGGAAGCTCGGGCTCGAAGTCGACGGGCGGTAGGACTCGTTTCGGCCGGCTTTGGCGGTAGCTCTCGATCCAGTTTGTGTCGAGAGGGCGCGTCCTCCGGTCGTGGAAGAGACGGTCGAAGTTTTTCGCGACGGCGGCGAACCCGGAGTGGAAGACGATCTGGTAGTTCCACTCGATGCCGTTCGTCAGGGCCGACGCGCTCAGGTTGGAGCTTCCGATGTAGGCGATGGGGCTCGGGCCGTGGAAGAGGTACGCCTTGGGATGAAAGCTCGTTCCTCCCGAGACGAAGATGCGGGCGTCGAGGGCGCCTTTCGTTCCTTCCTGGAGATCGAGGAGGCGCAGAAGCGCGTTCGGATCGGTGATGCCGAGGTAGTCCCCCGTGAGGATGCGGACCCGGCCTCCGCGGTCGAGGAGGTCTTCGAGGTGTCCCTCGAGAAGGGTGACGCCGCTTTCGAGGATGAAGGAGGCGAGGAGGTCGGCCCTTTCGGCCTCGTCGAGGTGGCGCTTCAGGTAGGGAAGGAGAGGGTCGCTCTCGCCGGTGACGAGACCTGGTGAGGATGTCCCGAAGGTCGTTTCGAGCGGCCAGTCGGAAACGCGGTCCGCGAGAGGGGTTGGCTTCGGGAGGAGCCGGACGTGGAGATGCGGGGTATCCCGAATCTCGATTTCGTAATCTCGACCGAGAAGGGTCTCGTGGACGATCGCGATGGCGGAGAAAAGCTCCTCCCGTTCTTCGCGCGTGGCGTCGAGCCAGGAGGGGACGTGTCTCCTCACGACGAGAAGGGCGCGGCCGTTTTCTCCCGGGAAGGCGTCCCAGAGAGCGAGGACCAGGGCTCCGCGGTGGAAGACGAGCTCCGGGTCGGGCTCGCAGAGAGGGCAGGGGAGCTCGATCACCTTCGGTGGCGGGTGATGGTGAGGTGGCCTTCGAGGCCGCTCGTGACGCAGGCGGCGCAGCGCCAGCGGCTCATGAGGCGGCGCGCGGTCCGGAGGAGCTGGCAGACGGGGCAGCGGTGGACGAAGACGTAGGGGGAGCGCCGTCTTCTCCGGAGCCGCGGCGCTCCGTTCGGAGCGGGAAGGTGCGTTCGCGGCTCGAAGCCGGCTTTTTGCATGAGCGCTTTCCACTCGGGACCGTGCGGGCGCGCTTTTCGTCCGTGGAGCTCGCGGGTCGCGAGGTGGGCCATCTCGTGGCAGAGGACTTCCTGGAGGAGTCCGTCGGGGGCGGATTCGAGATAAGCGGCTATGCGGATGAGGCGCTGGTCCGGATAGCAGCGGCCGAGGCTTCGGGTCAGGCGCGGCGAGATCTCGATTCGGGTTCGAGCGGCGAGGCCGGGAGTGTTCCAGGCCTCGAGCCACAGGCGGAGTGAGGTGTGGGCCTCGTCCGAAAGCGGGAAATCGCCGAGCACGCTGCCGAAGGCTAACACGACCCGGGGAGGGAGGATCTCGCCTGCGTTTTTCGTCTCCTCGGTCGAGACCGGCGATATGGGTCGCGACCGGCCGTCTTGCCCGGAGTCCACGGATTTCTTCTCCGGCGGAACCCGCTTGTACGTACGGTGTGTAAATACGACAAATGCGATACGCTTGGGACGACGATAAAGGGGCGAGGAACCTTCGGGTCCATGGAATCGCCTTCGAGGACGCCGTCAAGATATTCGACGGGCCAACCCTGGAACGGCGAGAGGATCGTTTCGACTACTCGGAGACGCGCTGGTATGCCATCGGGTTGGCCGAGCGTCGTCCCATCACCGTGATTTATACGGACGTCGATGACGAGACGCGAAGGATCATCTCGGCTTGGAAAGCGGAAAACCATGAGAAAAAAGCGTACTTCGACCCCCTCGAAGGGGAAGACTGACTGGCGCCGGGTCGAGGCTTTGACCGACGCCCGCATCCGGCGGGGCATCGAAGAGGATCCGGACGCTAACCCAACGGACGAGGCGTTCTGGAAGAAGGCCAGGATCGTTATGCCGCAGGTGAAGGAGACGATGACCATTCGTCTCGATGCGGACGTGCTCGAGTGGTTCCGAAAGCAGGGAAAGGGATACCAGACTCGCATCAACGCGATCCTGCGCTCCTACGTGCATGCCCAGGGAGATGCCGATGTGAAGTCGCGCCGGTAGGTGTTGGAGGCATACAGAACACCGAGGCCGTGGCGGAAGGAGCCGATCCGGGTTCGAGGAAGAGCCGAGCCCATGTAATCGTCACCGCACTGACCGAGCGGCCATTCGTCGGATGTGCTCAGCGGAAGAGCGAGCCTCTAGCAGGTAGCGCCTTTGGTCGCGAAGGGAATCGACTCGGGGCCGGAGCCCGACCTCATGGGTTTACTCCAACCCGGAGGAGTGGCCTATGGAACGCCGAGGACGAAGCCGCTCCTGGTGGTCGAAGTCGCCGACTCATCATCCCTCGATGTCGATCTCGGAAAGAACGCTGTGCTTTTTGCGGAAGCCTTGGTTCCCGAGTACTGGGTAGTGAACCTCGTCGAGCACCTCCTGGTGGTCTTTCGGGAGCCGGACCAGGGGAGCTACCGGGTTCGTTTATCTCTCGAGGAGGGTCTCGCGGGCGACCGCGTGGCCGGAGCTTTCGGTCACGGTGTCGGACTTTCTTCCGAGGAGTTCGTCCACGTCCGAAGCGGGCGGCTTGCGCTCCTCGCACCTTCGCACATCGCCATCCCTTGGCGTGGGTTTAATCAACTATTCATAACGTATTGTGACCCCCATCACAGCGCGGCGACCCATCGAGATGAATAGTTGACCTTTCCATTGCGGAAGCCTCGGCTCCCGTCCCCGCATCAGTGGGCCGGCTTCCGCAGGGGAGGTTGAAGTGCACAGCGTTCAGCGTGTAGCCGTGGCGTGGGCCCTTCTTCTGAGTCTGGGGGCCACGGTCTCCGGCCAGAGCCTGGGCGTGCCCTACCTGGTCAAGGACATCGAGACCACACCCGGAACGGGACCGGCGTCCGACCCGGACGCTCTCGCTCGGGTGGGGAACCTGTTGTTCTTCTCGGCACGGGATGCCCTCACCGGCGCCGAGCTCTGGAGCAGCGATGGCACGTTCTCGGGAAGCTCCCTCGTGAAAGACATCGTCGAGGGGCCGGGGTCGTCGGAGCCGCAACGGATTACCGACGTCGGCGGGGTTGCCTTTTTCCTCGTGAACCAGGAGCTCTGGAGGAGCGACGGAACCGATTCGGGCACTCTCCTGGTGAGGAGCTTCGACGAGGTCGGTGAGATGGTCGCGGTCGGCTCCGCCCTCTTTCTCACCGCGAGCGATGGATTCACGGGCCTGGAGCTCTGGAAGAGCGACGGAACGGACACCGGCACCGTGCTCGTCGCGGATGTCCTTCCGGGAGAGGAAGGGTCGGAGCCCCGCGGTCTCACCGCGGTTGGGGAAACGCTCTTCTTCAGCGCCGAAGAGCCTTTCACCGGGCGCGAGCTTTGGAGAACCGACCCCTTTGGAGGTGTGGTTCTCGTGCTCGATCTCGCCCCCGGTGCCGACTCGGGAAATCCCCGGGAGCTCGCCTCGTTCAACGGCAGGCTGCTCTTCGCCGGAACGGATTTCCAGGGCGAAGAGTTGTGGGTTTCGGATGGTACCGACTTCGGGACGACCCTGGTCGCGGACATCCATCCGGGCGAAGCGAGCTCCTCGCCCGCGCGGATCGCCGTTGCCGGATCCCTGGCTTACTTCAGCGCGGTCTCCCCGGACTCGGGGAGGGAGCTCTGGGTAACCGACGGTTCGCTCGGAGGGACCCTTCTCGTCGAGGACATCCATCCGGGGAGCGGCTCGTCGGATCCGGCGTCCTTCACCGAGCTCGAGGGAGTTTTGTTCTTCTCGGCCGACGATGGCTCGAGCGGCCGTGAGCTCTGGCGCACGGACGGAACGGAGGTGGGGACTGCTTTGCTCAAGGACCTGGTACCCGGTCCCGAGTCCTCCGACCCGGAGGAACTCACCGCGTTCGGTGCCTTCGTGGTGTTCACGGCCCGCGTGGACTCGTTCTCGAGACAGGTCTGGCGTACGAGCGGCATCGCCGACGATACGTTTCCGGTCCCTCTCGCTTGCTGTCCGGCCCCGGATCCCTCCCCGCGCACCCTCACCGTCGTCGAGGACCGGGCGTTCTTTCTCGCGGACGCGGATCCGGGCCCACAGCTCTGGCAGCTGGATGCGCAGTTCTTCGCGTTGCCGGTCGACCTTTTGGGCCTCGTGCCCGGCTCCTCGTTCCCCATCGCCTTTCATTCGCTCGGGGACCGGGTGCTCTTCCGCGCCCTGGAATCGACGACAGGCAACGAATTCTGGACGAGCGACGGAACGGAGGCCCGTACGTCGATCTTGAAGGACGTCGCTCCGGGAGTCGAATCCTCGGGAGGTTCGCTGGAAGCGATCGCCGTGCTCGGAGACCAGCTGCTGTTCTCCGCGGTGAGCGAGCCGGGAGCCGAGGCCCTCTGGCGAACCGATGGGACCGAGGCGGGGACGGTGCCGGTGAAGGACATCAACCCCGCGGGTCCGGCAGGCTACGGTCACTTCGTCCCCTTCGGGAACGTTCTTCTCTTCTCCGGCAACGATGGGACGTCCGGCCGGGAGTTGTGGCGGAGCGACGGGACGGCGGACGGGACTCTCCTGGTCAAGGACGTCAATCCGGGAAGCGCGTCCTCCGACATCAGCCAGATTCTGACCGTAGGATCGAGGGCGTTCTTCCCGGCAAGGGCCGCGGGAATCGGTCGTGAGCTCTGGAAAACCGACGGCACGGAGGCCGGCACCGAGCTCGTGGCGGACGTCGGACCGGGCAACAACAGCGTTGGCCCCGCCAATCTCGTCGCGGTGGACGGGATCGTCTATTTCTCGATGAGCGACGGCGTCCATGGATCGGAGCTCTGGAAGAGCGACGGTACCGCGACGGGGACGGTCCTGGTGAAGGACATCTTCCCCGGCACCGCACCTTCGAACCTGCAGCCCCTGGTCGCGTTCGGAGACCTCCTGCTCTTCACCGCTACGGACGGCGTCAGCGGTCAGGAGCTCTGGCGGTCGGACGGCACGGAATCGGGGACCCGCGTCGTCCGGGATATCGCACCGGGAAGCGCTCCGTCCCACCCAAGATTCCTCCAGGTGCTCGACGGATCCGTGTTCTTCACCGCGGAGGAGGAACTTCATGGCGAGGAGCTCTGGGTCACGGATGGAACCGAGTCCGGCACTCATCTCGCGGTGGAGATCGTGGACGGTCCGGTAGGCTCCAGCATCCAGGGACTTAGGACCCTGCGCGGTTCGCTGGTCTTCACCGCGCTCACGCCCGAGCTGGGCCAGGAGCTCTATCAGTCGGACGGGACCGCCTCGGGAACGGTTCTCGTCGCGGACATCGTGCCCGGCACCGCGTCGTCGGGGGCGGATGGAATGACCGAGGCCGGCAGAAGGCTTTTCTTCTCGGTGGAAGACCCTCTCACGGGACGAGAGCTCTGGGCGGCAGACCTCCCCAATCAGGCGCCGGTTGCGAACGCCGGGCCGGATCAGGTCGTGCCGCAGGGGACCGCCATCACCCTGGACGGGACCGGGTCCTTCGACCCCGACGGCGATGAGCTCACGTTCGAATGGCGCGATTCGGAGGGCACTCTCCTGGGCTCGACCGCCATCCTGGAGCTCGCGCCACTCGACCCCGGGGAGTACGAGCTCACGCTCACGGTCGGCGACGGATCGTACACCGGCGTCGATAAGGTCCTGGTGGAGGTTCTCGGACCGCCAGAGGTCTCCATCGCCGACGCGGCCGTCCTCGAAGGGAACCAGGGTTTCCGCGAGGCGCGCGTTCCCATCACGCTTTCACGCCCCCTCACGAGCACCGTCTTCGTGCTGTTCGCGACGGTGCCCGGATCCGCGGCTCCGCTCTTCGATTTCGTTCCCGAGATCGGGATCGTCCAGTTCCGGCCCGGAGTCACCGAGTCCGAGCTCACCGTGACCATCATCGGCGACCGGCGCTGCGAAAGCGACGAGACCCTTCGGGTCGAGCTGTTCTTCTCTTCGGGAGCGGAGCTGGGAGACCGCAGCGGAACGCTTTCGATCCTGAACGACGACTGCAGTCCCTGACCTCTCGGTCCGCGGCGAACGCCTTCCGGCGCCCGTCAGAGCGAAGAGGTCGGCCCGCGGACGCGAGCGCTGGATTCGCCTTCTCGAACACCCTGGGGACGGAAGGGTTCCGATCTCATCGCCGTCGAGCGGCGCTCCCGCGGGTTCGGGAATGGTCGGATTGTGCGCACTCGGACGAGTAGGGACGAGGACGCCATGAAACGTGCGCTTCTCTCCATATGTCACGGCCCCGAGCTCCGTCGAAGCGCCGTGCAGCCTCCGGGTTTTTCACAATCGACGAAGTCGAGGCTCATTTCTAATCCACCTGGCGCCGGGACAGGGCGAGGCCCGCCGTCAGGAGCGGGCTCCCCTCGATGCGGGCATCGGGCTTCGAGGTGGGGGACGTCCCCAGCGTTCGAGGGATTGAAGGCGGGGGCCGGGGAGTTTCGCCCCGAACCGCCGGGCCATGGATCATCAAGGTACCACGCGGGGCGCTCCCGATCAGGGAGGAGCCCCACCCTCCTTTTCGTCTCCCCGAAACGAAGGGGGGTAGAATGTCGTTATGTCGAGAGCTCTCGAGAGCGTCGCGCAGCGCCGCTTCACCGTCGAGGAGTACCATCGAATGGCGGAGACGGGGATCCTCGGACCCGACGAGCGCGTCGAGCTCATCCACGGGGTCATACTGAAAAAAGCTCGAAAGAGTCGGGCTCACGTGATCGCCACGGCGCTGACCTATCGCCGCTTGTCGGATGCGGTCAGGGGAAGAGCGAGCATCTACCAGGTGGCGCCTTTGGTCGCGAAGGAAATCGACTCGGAGCCGGAGCCCGACCTGATGGTTTGCTCCAACCCGGACGAGTGGGCCTATGGAACGTCGATGACGAAGCCGCTCCTGGTCGTCCGAAGTGGCCGATACATCCCTCGAGGTCGACCTTGAAGAGAAAGCCGTGCTCTATGCGGAGACGCTCGTTCCCGAGTACTGGGTTGTGAACCTCCTCGAGCGAGTCCTCGTCGTTTTTCGAGAGCCCGAAAGAGGGGGCTACCAGGTTCGAACTTCCATCGAGGAGAATTCTCGAGTGACACCGAAGGCGTGGCCGGACGTGGCCTTCGAGGTATCTGCTATCCTCCCGCAGGGAGGACGCGGGGCGCCCGACGAAGCCTTTTAGCGTGGGCGGGGCGTGGCGCACTCCGGGCTCCCCAATGCCGCGTCCCTGATGCCAGAAACTCCGTGCGATCGTTGTTGTGTCTCGGGACCGTCTGATGTCTGGAAGAAAAGCCGAGCGCGGCCGCCGGCCGGGGACCGTGATCGCGTTGTGCGCGTTTCTCGCCATTCTCGCGGCCGTGTACGCATTCGTCGGCGATCGAACCCTCTGGGGCGAGTGGGTCTCGGTGGCCCCGCCCGCCGTCTGGGGCGTCCTCCTCCTGCCCTCTGTCGTCCGGCTGCGGAGCTGGGTGCTCCTCGGATCTCTGGGTGCGTTCCTCGCCGCTACATCGGAGTGGCCCAGGTTCGGAGCAGGGGAAGCGTCCTCCTTGGAGACGATCCGGGTCGTGTCCTGGAACATCGGGGCAGGAAACGGCGGCTGGGCGGAAGCCGTCATGCAGGTGGACCCGGACATCGTCCTCATTCAAGAGGGTATGAAGCCGGTCGCGATCGAGGACGGATTCCACTGGTATGGGACCTTCGACCCGGGGACGCTGTCGCGGTTCCCGGCCGAAGTCCTTCCGACGGAGAAGATCGGTCCTTGGATGGATCCACAACTCCTGTTGATGGAGATCCGCGGAAGGAAGGTCCTGGTTGCGAACGTCCGGCTGATGCTTCCTTCCGTCGTGATTCAACTCGTGGACCCACTCGGGGAGGATCCGTTCGAGAACTACCGGGCGCGGGTGGGGCAGTACGAGAAGATCGCGAAGCTTCTGCAGTCGACGGCGGAGCGAACCGGGGCGAGCGCAATCCTCCTCGGGGGCGATTTCAATATCCCGCCGCACATGCCGTCACTCGATCCCATTCGCGGCTTCCTCCGTGACTCCTGGCGAACGGCGGGCGCGGGTTGGGGCGCGACCGTTCCCGAGTTCCTTCCGCTCGCCCGCGTCGACCAGATTTGGTTGTCCCGGGGAATCGAGCCCGTCTCCGTCCGCGTCGTTCGCGTCGAGGGCTCTGACCACCGGGCCGTGGTTGCCGAGCTGAGGTTTCCAGAGACAACCCGATGAGGCGGGCAGTTTTGATTCTCATCGAGCTCGACGAAGCTCTCGCGAGTTGACGCCGCGGCGAGTGGGCCCGTACGCTAGTCGAAACACCCAACGCCCATCACACACCGCCTGTCAGCGAGGTCTTCGCCATGTTGAAAGAGTCACCGAGGCCGGAGGTTCTGCGGCTCCAGGAGCAGCTGGGCCGGGTCATCCTGGGAAAACCCGAGGCGATCGACGACCTTCTGGTGGCGCTTCTCGCGGGAAGCCACATCCTCATGGAGGACGTTCCCGGGGTCGGGAAGACGACGCTCGCGAAGGCTCTCGCGAAGTCGATCTCGAGCGCGTTCACGAGGGTGCAGTTCACGCCCGACCTCCTGCCGACGGACATCCTCGGAACCTCCATCTACAACCCGCGCGATGGGAGCTTCGTCTTCAAGAAGGGGCCGATCTTCACGAACATCCTGCTCGCGGACGAGATCAACCGGGCGTCGCCGCGGACGCAGTCGAGCCTTCTCGAGGCGATGAGCGAGGGGCAGGCCTCGATCGAGGGAGAGACCCGTCCGCTCCCGGCGCCGTTTCTCGTCCTCGCCACCCAGAATCCGATCGAGTTCCACGGGACGTATCCGCTTCCGGAGGCGCAGCTCGACCGGTTCGGGATGAAGCTCGCCCTGGGGTATCCCCAGAAAGCGCAGGAAGTCGAGATCCTCTACAGCCAGTTCCACCACCACCCTCTCGACGATTTGAAGCCGGTCGTCGATGCGCGCGAGGTCGTGATCCTCCAGGAGCACGTGCGGGCGACCCGGGTCGAGCGAAGC
>DAISKN010000181.1:0-10896 GCA_036820975.1 Acidobacteriota bacterium
GAGCGCCGCCCGCTCCCCGAGCCCGGGAGCGCTTCGGGGAGCTGGCCGTCCTTTCGCGGCGCGCGCGCCGCGGGCGTCGCCTCTGGACAGAACCTTCCGGACCGATGGAACGGCGAAACCGGCGAGAACGTGCTATGGAAAGCGCCGATCGAGGGGCTCGCCCATTCGAGCCCGGTGGTCTGGGGCGACCGGATTTTCGTGACGAGCGCGGTCAGCAGCCGAGAGGGGGCGAGCTTTCGTCCAGGTCTCTACGGCGACGGCGACGCCTCGGACGACCGCTCTCAGCACAAGTGGACGATTCATGCCATCGACAAGCACACCGGGGCGACGCTCTGGGAACGCGTGGCTCACGAAGGCGTCCCCGTCGACAAGCGCCACATCAAGTCGACCTACGCGAGCGCGACACCGGCGACCGACGGACGAAGGGTCGTCGCCTCGTTCGGCTCTCAGGGGGTTCACGCCTACGACGTCGAGGGCCGTTTTCTCTGGAAGGCCGACCTCGGCCGTATGAATCTCGGAGCCTACGACATTCCCACGTTCGAGTGGGGGCCCGCCAGTTCACCCGTGATCTGGGGGCGCCTGGTGTTCGTGCAGTGCGACACCCAGGACGACTCGTTCCTCCTCGCTCTCGACGTCGACTCGGGCGAAACCGTGTGGAAAGCGGATCGCGAGGAGCTCCCGTCCTGGGGCTCGCCGGGAGTCTATGAGGGACCGACGGGGCCCGAGCTCGTAACCAACTCTCCCCGCTACATTCGCGGCTACGATCCCGCGACGGGAAAAGAGCTCTGGCGTCTCGGTGGGAGCTCCAGGATAACCGCGCCGACACCGGTGTTTGCCGACGGACTCATCGTGGCCGCGAGCGGCCGGAGACCCGAACAGCCGATCTTCGTCGTTCGAGCCGGCTCCCGGGGAGACCTCACGCTGGCGGAGGGGCGGGAGTCGAGCGATGCCGTGGTCTGGAGCCGCACCCGCCGCGGCCCGTACATGCCGACGCCGCTCATCTACGAAGGGACTCTCTACGTCCTCGGGAACAACGGCGTCTTCGACGCCTACGATCTGGCGACGGGAAAGGAAATCTACCGGCAGCGGATACCGCATCTCGGGAGCGGTTTCAGCGCGTCGCCGGTAGCGGCCGACGGGAAGATCTACCTCTCGAACGAGGACGGCGAGATGGTCGTCGTCAAGGCGGGACCGGAGTTCGAGCACATAGCCACCAACGCGATGGGAGAGCTCCTGATGGCGACCCCCGCGCTCTCGGAAGGTGTTATGTACGTGAAAGCGGCGTCTCATCTCTTCGCCATCGGACGCCGCGCGTCACTCGACTGAGCGAGGTCAGAATGGGCGAAAAAACCAATGGCGGCGCGGCTCCGAAGCTGGAATGGCCGATGCTCCTGCAGTGCGCGGGCGAGGAGGAGCTCGGCGTCGTCCGCAGTCAGGACGAGTGGGAGCTGGATCCCGAGCTCCATGCCCGGCCCTACCAGCCGGAGGATCGGCTGATCGACTCGGAGGGAGTGGAGTACCGGCTCGTGTTCGCCGGCTCTCCCGGCCGCGGACGCAACTCGCTGGTCCCGACGGGGCGGCGCTACAGCTCCGGAGAAGTGGAGCCGATCGCCGCGCGGCATATCGCCAGCGTCGGAGCGCAGCCGGAGTGGCTCACCGGGCACCTGCGTGATATCGCCAACGGACAGAGAATCCGGGCAATCATCCTCTATCTGTCGAAGCTCGCGGCGGCGGACGTTTCCGAAGCCTCCGAAGACGAAGAGTGACGATTCCCGCGCTTGGAAACGGCGGACGTCATCGTAGTCGGGGGTGGGGCGGCGGGCCTCGCCACCGCCATCTTCGCCGCGAGGAGCCGGCCCGAGCGGAGGATCCTGATCCTCGACGGCGCGCGTAAGCTCGGCGCGAAGATCCTCGTGAGCGGCGGAGGCCGGTGCAACGTCACGAACTCCGTCGTCACCGAAGCCGACTTCAACGGGGGAAGCTCGCGCTTCGTAAGAAGGGTGTTGCGCGCCTTCCGGGTGCCCCAGACCATCGCGTTCTTCCAGGAGATCGGAGTCACCCTCCACCAAGAGGAGTACGGAAAGCTCTTCCCCGACTCGAACCGCGCGCGCACCGTTCTCGAAGCGCTTCTCCACGAAGCGGTGCGCCTCGGCGTGACGATTCTCCCGGGCCATCGAGTCCTCTCCCTCGAGAAACGGGACGACGGGTTCCTGGTTTCGACCCCCGAACGGAGCTTCGAAGCCGAGAGAGTCGTCCTGGCAACCGGTGGCCTCTCCCTGCCCAAGACCGGAAGTGACGGGCTCGGACTCGCCATCGCGGCCAGGAGCGGTCATTCCGTAGTTCCTACGACCCCGGCGCTCGTTCCGCTGGTGCTGCGGGGGGACTTCCACCGGTCTCTTTCCGGGATCTCGCAACCGGTCGAGCTCACGGTGCGGGTCGAGGGACGAGAGCCGGTGCGGATCTCCGGTCCGCTCCTGTGGACGCACTTCGGGGTGAGCGGGCCCTCGATCCTCGACGCATCGCGGTTCTGGTGCCGCGCGCGGCTGGAAAGACGAAGCGCGACGGTCTCCGCCTGCCTTCTTTCGGGGGAGGACTTCGCGAAAGCGGAAAAGGAAATGCTCGCGGTGGCGGCGGAGAGGCCCCGGCTCCAACTGCAGAACGCGCTCGGAGCCATGCTCCCCGCGGCGGTCGGGAAGGCGGTCCTCGAGGAGCTCGGGCTTTCCGGAGAGACTCCGATGGGAAAGCTGAGCCGCGACAACCGGCGCCGGCTGGTGCACGCGCTCGTCGACTGGCCGCTTCCGGTCAGAGACAGCCGCGGTTACTCCTTCGCCGAGGTCACCGCGGGCGGGATTTCTCTCGACGAGATCGACCCGGCCACCATGGCCTCGCGAAGATGTCCCGGGCTCCACCTCGTGGGAGAGATGCTGGACGTCGACGGCCGCATCGGCGGGTTCAACTTCCAGTGGGCGTGGTCGACGGGCTGGGTCGCGGGCGCCGCGGTGGCGGAGTAACCATCCCTGGTCACCGCGCTCGGAACGAGTACCTGATGTTCTGATGTTCCGGCAAGTAGAACGCCGGCAGCCATCGATCGACGCGCACCAGGCCCTCGCGGGTCAGGGTCACCGCGTCGTCCCCGATCATCAGCCAGCCTCGGCGCCTGGCTTCGTCGAGGGGCACCGCGAACGAGTCGACGACGTCGGTACGGAATTTCTCCCGGAAGTAGCGCCGTTGCACGCCGCCGAGCTTGAGCTGCAAGATGAGCTCCCGATCGAGCCGTTCACGCTCCGAGAGCTCGTACGCCCGAAAGAACGGCGGCTGGCCTCGGGCGCCCGCATCGAGATAGGCCGCGAGCGATGCCAGGTTCTGCTGGTTGACGCCGCCCAGATGCGAGAAAGCCGATGCCCCAATCCCCACCAGGTCGGCGCCATGGTACTGCGCGTCATCGCGGCGCCGAGCCGCGCGTGTTTGACGTCCCATGAGGCCGGCGGATGCGCCGGCGCCGCGGCGCGAAGCGACCGGTATAGCGGCGTGTTCAGGGGTATCTCGAGCTGGTAGATGGTGACGCTTTCGGGCCGGAGGCCTATTACCCGCTCCAGGCTGGAAAAGAACGACTCGTCGGTCTCGCCCACCAACGCCTCCAGGTACGAGTCGATCTCGCCGGATCGGTCGTCATGGGACAGGTAGTAGCAGTACTGGCAGCGGTCCACGCAGAACGGAACGTGCACGTACAGGCCCAGCGGGACGTAGCCCGAAGCGGGCGGCTGCGCCAGCCGGCACCGGTAGGCGTCGACGGCCCCTTCCGTCCAGCAGGAGAACGGCGGATAGGTCGAGACGAAGTAATTGCCGACCTCCGGCTCCGGCCGATCGAGCAGCCCGGCGCAGGCGGCGACGCGCGTCGGCTCGCTTCCGTAATCGCTCATGACTCGACTCCAGTCGCGGCCACGGCCGCGCGAACGTCCTCTTCGGTCAGGACGCGATCTGCGGCCTTGGCGGCCGCCAGCACCGCGGCGACAACGCGCGGATCGAGGGACCAGCCGCGCGCGTCGAGATAGTGCAGCACGTTGGCGCGGCCCGAGAGCGGACCGATCTCGATCTCCTGCCGGCGACCGAGCCAGCTCGCGGGCACACCCGAGTACACGCGATCGGCGAGCCAGGCATCGCCGCGGCGCTGCGCCTTGACCACCGCCGCAGCATGCACGCCCGTCGCGGTACGGAAGGCGTCGCGGCCGACGATCGGCTGATTGGGCGGAATCGTCACGCCCAGAGCGCCGGCGACCTCGGTGACGTATTCCGGCAGCGAGCGCAGGTCGCGATGGCCGAGTCCGAGAAGCTCGAGGTTGACCAGAATCTCCTCGGTCGCGGTGTTGCCCGCTCGCTCGCCGATTCCGAGCGCCGTGCCATGCACCCGCGTCGCACCGCCTTCGATGGCGGCGAGGGTGTTCGCGAGCCCGAGGCCGCGGTCGCGATGGCCGTGCCAGTCGATACCCACGGCGGCGCCCGACTCGTCGAGCAGACGCCTCACCCACTCGACGAGATTCCGCGCGCCCTGTGGCAGCGCGGCTCCCGCCGTGTCGCAGAGGCAGACGCGGGAGGCGCCGGAGGCGACCGCCGCCAGGAGCAGGACGCGCAGAGAGTCGGGCGACGATCGAACCGTGTCCTCGGTGATGTAGGTGACGGGCAGTCCTTCCTTCACGGCGAGGCCGATCGCCTCTTCGGTATGCGCCAGCACGCGCGGAAGGTCCCATTCCTCGGCGTAGAGGCGGATGGGACTGCTGCCCACGAAGAGGCAGGCCTCGATCGAAAGGCCCGTTCGCTGGGCCACCTCGGCGATGGCCGCCACGTCGGCCGATGCCGTGCGGCCACCGCAGTTCGGTCGCAGCTGGAGCCGCTGGCCGGCCAGATGACGGCCCATGGCCACGACGTCGTCGAGCTGCCGCGGACCGGCACCGGGCAGGCCGAGACTCGCGCTCTCGATCCCCAGCGCGTCCATGAGGTGGAGCAGTCGGATCTTGGTCTCGACGGGCGGGTCGAGGACCGACGGGCTCTGCAGGCCGTCGCGCAGAGTTTCGTCCTGGACGGCGACCCGGCCGCGCGCCACGAAGCGGTCAGGGCCCATCGTGGACCAGTCGAAGACGAGCGACGCGGACTCGAGCGCAGCCATCGGTTCGCTCCTATTTGCGACCGCCCCCTTGACCGGGGCGGCCAGCCCAGTATAGCGGAGACGTGAAACACCTCGTGATGCCCGTGATGGAAGACGAGCTCGTCGGCTCGTGACCTCCGCGGCTTACAATACCGGGAGTCATGCGCAAATTGATTCGCTACGCGATCCTTGCCCTCGCTCTCGTCGGAGTTTTTTTTCTCGCGCTCTGGCCGGGGCCGGCGCCGGACGTCGAGATCGTCCCGAGCCGTCCCGGAGTCGGCCGGCCGGGCACCTCGGTCGCCGTCCGCGTGCGGGAAGGTGCCCGCGGAGTCACTTCCGTCCGCGTGGAGGCCGTCCAGAACGGCACCGCGGTGTCTCTCGCCGAACGGGAATTCCTTCCGGCCTCCACATGGATGTGGAAGAAAGGCGAGGTCGAGACGGAAATTCCGGTGGTGGTCGGGCCGGAGACCGTTCCCGGTCTCGCGGAAGGACAACTCACCCTTCGGGTCCAAGCACTCGGAACCGGCTCCTGGCTGCGAGGGCCGAGAGCCGCCGTCGAGGAGTTGCCGCTGCCGGTCCGGTTCACGCCCCCACAGCTCACGCTTACCTCCCACCAGAATTACGCGGCCCAGGGCGGAAGCGGAATCGTCGTCTACCGCGTGGAGGCGGGCGCTCTCGAAGAAGGTGGCCGCCACGGCGTGGAGGCGGGCGAATCGTTCTTCCCCGGCCTTCCAGCGCCGGGAGGCGGCGAGGAGCGCTTCTCGCTCTATGGCGTTCCTTACGATCTGGCGAATGCCAGCGAGATCCAACTCGTCGCCGAGGATTCTCTCGGCAACCGGACCGCGGTCTCGTTCGTCGAGCGCTGGTTCCCCCGTCCCCTGAAGAAGGACACGATCCTGCTCACGGTCGATTTCATGAACAAGGTCGTGCCCGAGATCCTTTCCCAGACTCCGGAGCTCGGGGATCGCGGCGATCTCCTCGCGAACTACCTGGCTATCAACCGTGAGCTTCGCGCGGCGAACGCCGAGACCCTCAGAGAGCTCGGCGGACGCTCCCGGGAAAGCTTCCTCTGGAGCGGTCGCTTCGATGCGCTTCCCGGGAGCGAACCAACCTCCTCGTTCGCGGACCGCCGCACCTACGTCCTCGACGGTCAGGAGGTGGACCAGCAGGACCATCTCGGCTTCGATCTCGCGTCCGTCCGAGGAGCCCCGGTTCCTGCGGCGAATCGCGGCGTCGTGGTGCTCGCGCGCTATTTCGGAATCTACGGCAACTCCGTGGTTCTCGATCACGGCGCCGGGCTGATGAGTCTCTACAGCCATCTCTCCTCGATCGAGGTCGCTCCGGACCAGGAGGTGGAGAAGGGCCAGGTGATCGGCCGCACGGGCCAGACGGGGCTCGCCGGCGGCGACCATCTGCATTTCACGCTCCTCATCCGGGGCCTGCCGGTGAATCCCATCGAGTGGTGGGACCCGATGTGGGTGCGCGACCGCGTGATGGGGAAGCTTTCGGCGCCTGGACCCTGAGCTCAGGGTTTCCAGAGGAGGCTTCCGCCATCGAGCCTCGAGAGCACGAGCCCGAACTTCCCCGCTTCGCGCGCGAGCATCCTCTCGAGCCAGAGCGCGTCCGTTTCCTCCGCGTGATTCACGCGAAAGTGTCGGATCTGCATCGGCGTCAACACCAGGCGCGACAATCGCCCCGTGACCGCGTCCAGAGTCGGGAAGTACATCAAGGTGAGGTCGCTGCGGAATTCCTCGTATCCGCCGATCCCTTCGTAGTCGTTCAGGAAATCGCCGCATCCATAGAGGATGAGCTTGTCGTGATACACCTCGAAGCCCATCGGGTGGTGAGAGGAATGGCCGTGCACCACGTCGACTCCAGCGGCGTCGATGAGAGCGTGGGCGAAGGCTCGGTGCGCGGCGGGAACGCGGTATCCCCAGTTCCCGCCCCAGTGGATCGATACGATCACGATGTCGAAGGCGCGCTTTGTCGCGCTCACCGAGAGCGCCACCCGCTCCGCCGCGCGATCCGAGAGATCTTCTAGGAAATTCACGCCCGCGCGGTCCTTGCCGGCCTCCCATTCGCGTGGCACGCCGGAGCTCTCGCAGCCGTAAGCGAATACCAGGACTCGTCCCCCACCGGGAAGCTCGATGACCGCGGGGGCGGCCGCCTCGGCCTCGTCGCGTCCGGCGCCCGCGGTGTCGATGCCCGCGCCATGCAGCGTGTCGAGCGTCTCCAGGAGGCCTGCGCGGCCCCAGTCGAGGACGTGGTTGTTCGCGAGCACAGAGCAGTCGATCCCGGCCGCGGTGAGGCAACCCACATTCTTCGGATTCATGCGGTAGTGAATGCCTTTGTCGGGCCAGGCATCCTCGGACGTGGTGACCGCCGTTTCCAGGTTGATGACGCGGGCCTGCGGATTGCGGCGCTCCAGCTCGGAGAGCGCGTCGCCCCAGACGTAGGCGGCGTCCACCGGCCTCGCGATCGGCCCGGTTGCGGCTTCGGCGAGCTCCACGTAGCCCTCCGCCGAGCGCATGCTCGACTCGAAGAGGTGCGGCGCGCTACGGTGGGCGAGGATCTGATCCAGACCGCGACCGGTCATCACGTCCCCGCAGAGAAAGAGCGTCACCTCTTTCATCGGCGCGCGGAGAGCCGCTCGATCAGCTGCAATGCGTTTCGAGGCGCATGACCGACGGCGTCGTTGTCGAAGTACAGGTGCACGTCTCGACCCTCCCGAAGCCAGCGCTTCACGCGGACAGCCCAGGCGTCTATCTGCGCCTTCGAGTAGTTCGAAGCGTAGGTAAGAGTATGACCGTGAAGCCGAACGTAGACGAAGTCCGTCGTCACCGCGTCCCAGAGCGGCCAATCGGCGGCATCGGACTGGCACACGGCGAGATGGTACCGGCGGAGACATCCGGCCACCTCGTCGTCGAACCAGGACTCGTGACGGAACTCGATCGCGTGGCGCGGTCGTGTCCAGCTGCCGAGGGCGCGAGCGAAGCCCGTCAGCCTCTCGAGATTCTTTGCAAATCCACACCGGCGCCCCGACCGCTCTACAACGTGACCGGACAGCCCTCGATGTCGGTTCCGCTTCACTGGACGGCCGACGGACTTCCCGTGGGAGTGATGTTCTCGGCGCGGTTCGGCGACGAGGCAGTTCTTTTCCGTCTCACCGCCCAACTCGAACAGGCGCGGCCCTGGGCGGGGAAGCGACCCGACGAGCGTCACGCGGCGCGCGGGTAGGTTCCGAAGATCCGTCGAATCCACGCGTGGAGTCGGTGTACCCCGCTTCCACCGTCGAGGAACATCATCGGACACTCGCCTGCCACGACGTCGACTCCGCGCCCGCGCAGGAGCTCCACGGCCTTCGCGTCGACGGCGCCCGGTCCCACTCCATGGTGAAGCCACACGCGGGGCACGCCGGAGGCCAGAACCTCCCGCGCGATCGAAGCGGTTACCGAGGCGGGAGTCATGAGGAGAGCGCCATCGAGGGCGCCGGGAACGTCGGTGAGGCGGCGATAGACCGTAAGGCCTTCCATCTCGACCGAGACCTCGGAAGCGTTGACCGGAACCATGTCGTAGCCGTGAGCGATGAGCTCGCGCAGCACGATCCGGCTGAAATCGTTCGGGTTGCGGGATGCTCCCACGAGCGCGATCCTCTTCCCCTTCAAGAATGACTCGATGCTGTTCATTCGGTTCGTATCTCTCATGTCTTCCGCCTTTGCATCGAGCATGCCGAACTGTCCCTTCCGGAAAGCCATCCTGATGAAAGAGATCCGGTCTGAACGGATTCGCGCCCCGGGTCAGCTCACCCAGCATCGGGTGTTCTCGCGCTCGAATTTCGAGCCGCCGACGGTTCTTCCGCGAACATGGCGCTCGCGGGAGGGCAATCGGACCGACGCTGTCGAAACCCGAGACGCGAAACGCCCTCTTGACTCGAGCTAACTGTACTACTATCCTATGACAGTAGGTATCACGGCCCATGTGGATCGAGCTGAGCTTCAAGGCGGGAAAGCCCGCGTACCTGCAGATCGTCGATCAGGTCAAGTACCAGACGGCCTCCGGCGCCCTTCAGCCAGGCGAGGCGCTTCCCTCGATCCGGACGCTCGCCGAGACGCTAAGGGTCAACCGCAACACGGTGGCCAAGGCCTACACCGAGCTGGAGCACGAAGGGGTGGTCGAGACGCAGCCGGGACGGGGCGCGTTCGTCTCCGGGCAGCGCTCCCCGTTCGGCCGGCGGATCAAAAACGGCATCCTCACCGAGGTGGTGGACGCCGCCATCGTCCAGGCGCACCACTTCCAGGTGTCGCGTGAGGATTTTCAGGCTCTGGTCGCGGAAAGGCTCGACGCCTTCGAGAGAAAGCGAGGTCGAAGCGGTGGCTGATCAGGAGAACGCGGTCGAGGTACGGGATCTGGTGAGGAGCTACGGCAAGACCGATGCGGTCGATGGATTGAGCTTCAGCGTCCGTGCCGGCCGCTGCTACGGTCTGTTCGGCCGGAACGGCGCCGGGAAGACCACCACCCTGAAGTGCCTGCTGAACCACCTCCGGCCCCGGAGCGGGTCGGTTCGGCTGTTCGGAATGGATCCGGCCCGTGAGGAGGTCGCGGTCAAGGCGCGGCTGGCGTACGTTCCGGAATCGGTCGCCTTCTATCCCTTCATGACGGTGCGGGAGACGCTCGACTATACGGCCGCCTTCCGCGGCCACTGGAACCGCGAGGTCGAATCGGACCTCTTGAGGCGGTTCGATCTGGATGCCGCTAGAAAGATCGACGCGCTGTCGAAGGGGATGAAGGCGCAGCTCGCTCTGGTCTGCGCGGTGGCCCCCGAGCCCGAGCTGCTTCTGCTGGACGAGCCCACCTCCGGGCTCGACCCGGTGGTGCGCCGCGATTTCGTGCGGGCGGTGATCGGCGCATACCTTTCGGGCGCGCCCGGAAGCCGAACGGTGCTGGTGTCGACACATCTGATTTCAGAGTTCGAAGGCCTCATCGACGAGTTCACCGTCGTCGAACGGGGCCGCGATCGCCTGACGCTCGAAGCCGAGCGGGCGCGGGAGCGCTTCAAGCGGATTCGGCTTCGTTTCCCCGGCGCACCACCGGCGATTCGGGAGCCGGAGGTGAGTCGCGTCGAGGGAGCGGGCCGGGAGGTCGAGCTCACCACCTTCGACTTCTCCGAGAATCTCCGCGCACGCCTGGAGGCGCTCGAGCCGGAGTGGATGGACGTGGAGAACCTTTCGCTCGAGGAGATCTTCATCGCCGTCGCCGGCGGGGAGAAGAGTCAGGCATGAGGGCGAGGCTGGCCAAGGAAATCCGGCAGCTCGCCCCGGGGCCGGCGGTTGGCATCCTCCTTCTCTTTGCCGTTCCCCCGGTTCTCGGCACCGAACGGCTGATCGTCGAATTCTATCTGGTGTATCTCGTGCTGGCGGTCTTCGCGCCGGCCGCCCGGCTCTTTGGCGCGGAGTTCGATCACGGGACGCTGGAGCGGTTGCTGTCGCAGCCGATCTCCCGCGGGCGGATATGGCGGGAGAAGCTTTGCGCTCTGGCCGTCGTGCTCACCCTGGTTTTCCTTGCTCTGCAGCTCGCCCGCCGTCTTTTCCTCGGCTCGGGCCCTTCGGCGTTCGATCTCGTGGTATGTCTGGCTGCGTTCAGCGGTGGGCCGCTCGTCTCGCTCTACCTTCGCCAGTCGTTTCTCGCTCTCTGGGGCTCGATGAGCCTGCCGGCGGTCCCGATCTCGAAGCTGCTGGTCAGCACCCGCGATGCGAACA
>DAISKN010000182.1:0-10876 GCA_036820975.1 Acidobacteriota bacterium
ACCTGCTCTATCTCATCACCGACTACGGCCTGGATCTCCTCGAGGAGACCGTGGTCCGGCCTCTCGAGGGAGTCGAGGACCCGAAGGAGCACCTTTCGAAGCTCATCGAGCGCCACGTCCACATGCTCCTCACGCGGCCGCGCGAGGTCACGATCATCCTCCACGAGAGGACGGCGCTCACCGGGGTCTATCGCGAAAAGATACAGCAGCGCAAGAAGCAATACATCGACTACGTCCGCAAGCTGCTTACCCAGCTCCAGAAGAGGGGCGACGCGAGGAAGGACATCGACGTCACCGCGGCCACGTTCTTCCTGCTGGGCGCCTTGAACTGGGTCTACCAGTGGTACAAGGCGGACGGACGGTTATCCGAGGAACAGCTCGCCCGAGAGCTGACCGAAATCTTCTGCAGGGGATTTCTTACACCGGGGTGAATCGGAGCTTTCAGGCTCCCTTTCGTCGCCCGCCGGCGGCCGAAAGCTCGATCACTTCCAGGAGCTGGTCCTGGAGGTCGGGGTTACCGATCCGGCGCCAGTGCCCGAGGAGCTTCTCCTCTTCCTTGTTCTCGGCGAGGGGCTTTCGCGTCCGGCTCTCGGGAATCAGATCGGAGACGCTGACTCCCAATGCCTTGCTGATTTTCCGGAGCCAGTCAAGCGACGTTCGACGCCGCCCCTGCTCGAAGTTCGATAGCGCCGAGGGCGACAGCCCCGCTTTCCGGGCGAGCTCTTCCTGGAGCATTCCCTTCTTCAGGCGAAGCTCGCGAATCTTCTGGCCAACCTCCGCGTGCAATGGAACTTCTCCTTGTGGTCGGGTTTTCCCCGTTGGGCGAAAAGACAACGTTTCTGCCATGACGCCAACTTACCACAGAGGAGCCGCTTCGAAAAGCGAATCGGAACCGCATCCTCCCGTGGTAGAATGGGGAGTTTCGTCCTAGGAGGCAGCCGATTTGAATGTCAACGAAGCCGGAATCTTTCTGAGGGTCAACATCGCCGCCCAGAGGGCGCGGCAGCTCATGCAGGGCGCGGCGCCCAAGATCGCGACCAAATCGCGAAAGGCCGCCGCCATCGCCATCCAGGAGATAGAGGCGGGCCTGATCGAGGCCTTCACTCCGGACGAGATGCCCGAAGTCCAGGCGGAAGATGCCTTCGGCTCGAGCGACTCCGAGAACAACGGCGACGAGTAAGGCGGGGAAGAGTGTAAGAAGGGGGACGTGGAGACAGGAGGGGACAAGGGGATAAACCCATTTCCCTCGTTTCTTATCCTCCTATCTCCTCCTGTTTCCCGATCCCCCTGCGATTGGTTCCCGGCCTAGCTCACGATTCCTTCCACCCTGTCTCTCTTCAAGAAAGCTTTCAGCGACTCCGCGGTCGCGGTCACCCGGTCCAGGTGATAGCTCGAGAGGACGTCCTTCAGGAACGGATGATGCCTCACCAGATCACGGAGCTCCGCTTCCTCGATCTTCAATAGCTCCGTCGGCTCGACGGCGTGGACGGTGGCCGTCCGGAGAACTCCGGTCAGGAACGAGACCTCGCCGAAGAACTGGTGCCTGCCCAGCCGGGCGAGAACCAGGGGCTTTCCGTGGAGCGTCGTCCTCACCTCGACCGACCCGCTCTTCACCAGGAACAGCGCTCCGCCCGGCTCTCCCTCCGAGAACGCCTGCTCTCCCGCGGGAAGCTCGACGAGCTTGAAGCGCGGCGCGAGACGGGCGCGGTCCTTCGACGGGATCACCTGAAACAGCGGCGAAGAGGAGAGCACGTTCGAGAGCGCGCGCTCCCGATAGAGCTCGAACAGCACCTCGCGCAGACGCGGATGCTTCTTGACCGCCGTTCGGATGCTCTCCGCGGAGAGCTCCAGGAGCTCGCTCGCCTCGAGAGTTCGCACCGCCGCCGTCCTGGCCTCGCCGGTCAGGAACGAGAACTCGCCGAAACAGCTTCCCGCCGAAACCAGCCCGAGCCGGTTCGCGCCGGAGCGGACTTCGAGAAGACCCCGGTTCACGAAGTACAGCGACTGTCCCGGCGCCCCTTCCTCGAAGATCAAAGCACCCTCGGAGACCTCGTGGCGCTTCATCGTCGCCGCCACGCTCGCGAGCTCCTCGGCGCCCAGATCCTTGAGAAGTGGGATCTGATTCAGCGGGGTTATGAGGGGCGCAGCGGGAAGGGTCCTGGCCTGGAGCCGTTTCTGCTCTTCGCGAAGGCTCTCGAGCTTCACCTTCGCCACGTAGGCCAGAGGGTTCTCGAACTTCGGGTCGAGCTCCACCACCCGAAGGCCCGAGGAGATCGCCCCGAGTAGGTCTCCCTGGGCCGCGAGGTGCTCCTGGAGCTTCACCAGTTGAGCTATGGCGGCGTCTCGACTGCCCGTCTCGACGAGCAGGTCCGCGAGCTTCCGCCGGAGCTCGAAGTCCCTTGGCTCTTCGGAGGCGAGGCCGCGAACGATCTCGAGGGCCTTGTCGGGCTTCCCGCCGCGCCTCAAGCCCTCGGCGCGCCGGAGCTCGGCAGCTTTGTTGTTCTTCAAATCGGACTCGTCAGGGCCCGGCCTGGGCCCGATTCGTCGCGAGCAGGATCGCGCGCACCCTTTCGTGAAGGCGCGCCCGGTAGGCGAGCCCTCCGAGACCCGAGTCGCGCAGCAGCGGATTCACCTCGTCGGTGAGCTCGGGCCACTCGATCCAGCGCGCCGCCTCGATCTCCGCGGTATCGCGGGGAGCGAGAGAGCCCTCGAACGGCCGCGCCAGCATGACGTGGGTGGTCCACTTCGCTCGACGCGCTCCGGCCGCCTCCGCGGAGCTACGGCGCGCCTGGCCGGAGCCCGACCCGCCGTCGCGCAAAGCGCTTTGGCGAGGTCCCGCCGTAGCCCCAAGGGCGGAGGCGGAAGGGCGAAGGCCGGAAACGAAAGTCGCGTGCACCTGCAGGAGATAGTCCTCGATACGCACCGAGAGCCCCGTCTCCTCGAGCGCTTCCCGGACCGCGCCGTCCAGGAAGGACTCCTCGGGGTGGATGCCTCCCGAGGGAAAGCGATAGGCCCCCGGCGGATATCCGGACTTGCGAATCACCGCGAGCCGGCTCTCCTTCTGGATCACGAGGCTCACGTCGTGAGCTCGACCCAGTCCGAGGTGGCGCTCGACGCCGTCGAGCTCCTTATCCGTCATGGGAACGTCCCAACGCTCCACGTCCGGCTCGCCGAAAGTGAAGACCAACTCCTGAACGATGTGCCTTCCGATGTGCATGGAGCTCGTCGAGAGGCGTCAACCCTCTCCGGACGTTCCCTCTTTCGGCGGCGCCTCCTTGAGAAGGTCCACCATGTCCCGGATGACCGTCGGCGCCGCCCAGTCGCGCGGCCCGACGACCTTGGACTTGAGCCGGCCCTCGCGGTCGAGGATGTAGGTCTCGGGATACTTGAACGTCTGGTACTTTCGCGAGACCTTCTTCCCTTCGTCGTAGAGCACGGAGAACGTCAGGTCGAATTTCTCGACGAAAGCGGGCACGTCGCTGAACCTCTCGTCGACCGAGACGGCGATTACCGCCACCCCCCGGTCGGCCAGCGCCTGGTGCAGTCTTTCGAGCGACGGCATCTCGTCGATGCAGGGAGGGCACCAGGTGGCCCAGAAGTTCAGCACCACCACCCGGCCGCGGAGGTCGGCGAGGCCGTGAAGCTTTCCCTCGAGATCCGGAAGCGTGAAGTCGGGAGCCGGCATTCCCACCTGGGGCCCCGGGTCCTTGTTGCAGGAGAGGGACGCGAAGGCGAGCACGGCCGAAGCCAGGCCCGCCGCGACGAATCGGCGGCGATCACCCATGGTTTCCCCCGGGCGCGTTCCTGAGCTCCCGAAGGACGGCTACGTTCGCGATCGCGCGCGCGGGATCGTCGGTCATGATGCCGTCGACTCCCCAGGAGAGGAGCCTCGCGATGTGCACCGGCTCGTTGACCGTCCAGACGTGGACCTCGACGCCGAAGCCGTGCACGGCTTCGATGACGGACTTCGAGACCACGCGCCGAAGACCCTTGTACTCGGGCACCTGAAACGCCACTCCCGGGGGACGGTAACCGCCCATGGTTCCTCCGCGCAAAAGGAGGAGGAACTCCCGCACCTCGTCCTTGCTGAAGCTCGTTGCCACCGAAGGCGCGCCGGCGCGGAACGCCTTCAGGAGCTCGTCTTCGTGCGAGGCCACGATCACCCGGTCTTCCGCCTGATGGACGCGCAATACCCGCGCCAGGGCCTCGGCGACGCCCGCGCGGGTCTGCTTGATCTCGACGGTGATCCACATCTCGGGAAACGTATCGAGGACCTCGCCCAGAGTCGGGATCCGAAGACCTCGACCGCGATAGGGAAAGGTGCGCCCGTGATCCATGGTGAACTTGAAGCCGGCGTCGAGCTTGCGAATCTCGGCGAGGGTCATGTTCTCGACGCGCCCCCGGCGGCCGGTCGTGCGGGAGACCGAGCTGTCGTGAATGACCACGAGCTCGGAGTCGGCGCTGAGGTGAACGTCGAGCTCGAGGTAGGGGGCGCCCTGCTCGCGCGCGAGACGGAATGCTTCGAGAGTGTTCTCGGGAGCGCGGGCGCTCGCTCCTCGATGGGCGAAGAGTCGAGGCTCCGGACCGGAAAAGATACCGTTTCTCAAGGACACTCTCTCACGTATCAGCCTTCGAGGCGGCGATCGCGTTCCCGCGGCACGGCGCCGGAGGCCTCTATTTTCTGGCCTGATGCGGGATCGGTTTGTCTATGAATTCATTATCCGGAACGCCGGCACCCTAGTCAAAGGCCCGGCGAGCGCGGACCTGAACGCCAAGCTCACGGTGGTCCCGCGAGCCCGGGTCGAGAGCCGAGGGACGGAATCCGCTCTCGCTCGCGACGGCAAAGGCCTCGACCCGCGAGTGCAGCGGAACCCGGAATTCCCGCTCCTCCCAGGGGTCGAGCGGAAAGGTCTCCCGAATGGCGTCGCCGTCCAGGCTCACGGAGTTCGAGACACCTCCGTTCGCGATCCGCAGCAGCACCACCCGGGCGTCCGGCGAATCGGCCTCGATCGCGAACCGAGCGCGCGAGGCCTTCCGGATCCAGAAGCCGGCGGGCTCGGAGTAAACGTCTTCATCGAGCGCGTGAAGCCGGATCCCTTCGAATGGAAGCGTGGAGAACGCCGCGAGCCCCGCGGGCGATGCCGGGCGGGGCTCGAGAAGGACGATCCGGGGCGTTTCGAACAGCCTGCTCGCGCGGAGACGGAACCGGCCGAGGGCGACTTCGGAAGAGAAGACGAGGTCGTCGGAAGGGAGCGCGCCCTCGCCGTTATAGAACGTGACTCCCGCCGGTGGGGCGCCCGAAAGCCGATAGCGGCCGGCGGGAAGGGAGTAGCTGCGGCTCCACCAGTGCGAAGCATCTCCGTCGCCGGCGAGAGGCTCGAGCGGAAGCGACACGCGCGCCGCGAGCGCCTCCGGCGAAAGGCGTTCGAAGGACGGAAGCGCGAGGAACTTTCTCTCCCCGCGATCGGAGAGACGGTGCAGGACGCGGGTCACCCAGTGCGGCTCGAGCTCCCGCGAGCGGGAGACGCCCGTCCGGTCGTGGGCCCAGGCGGCGAGGAGAAGAGCCCCGAGGAGCGGGGCCAGGGGGAATCCCCGAGCTCGCCGGATCTGCGCTCCGATGGCGAGAAGGAGGAGGAGAAAGAGTCCCGCCGCGGAGGCGAGCGAACGCGGATCCGCCCGAACCAGGGAGGGGAGGTAGTCGGTAAGGCCCCAGGAGGTCGAGAGCGCCACCCAGATTCGTCCCGATCCGTCCCGGGCGTTCAGGAAGAACGGGCCGCCCGGAAGAAAGACCATCGAGAGGCCGAGCGCAACGCTCGACGCGAGAAGCCAGGGCGCCCATCGACCGACTCCGATCTCCCTCTCCCGCCCGAGGAGCGCCGCGGCGGCGATCGTCAAGAGCGGCAGCGCGGGAAACAGGAATCGGGCCGGAGGCGAAGTCCCTCCCGACCAGAGCGGATGTGCCGCCCCGGGGATCGCCACCGAGAGAAACGCGAGGACCGACGCGGCTCCCAGGTACGCGTTCCGCCGGAACAAGGTGACGACTCCCGCGAACCCGAGGAGATAGACCGGCGCATGGAGGAGAAGTCCGTACTCCTGGTCGAAGAGGAGGCCCGCCATCCCCAGGGGAACGCGGTCGAGAAAAATCCTCTGGCGGCCGTAGGAGGCCGTGGGATCGAAGCTTCCCAGCGTGAGGAAGGAGAAGAGAAGGAAGGATCCCGTCGAGACCGCGGCTCCGAGGGCGAGCCCGGCGAATCGGGATCCCGGGCCGCGTCCGAACCGAAAGACGAAGGCGGCGATGAGGATCCCGGCGAGCGGAAGGAACTTGAGGTGAAGAAACGGCAGCGCTCCGAACGCGAGACTCCAGCCGAAGGCGGCGAGCGCCCCCGGCGATTCCGAGTCGAGGAGACGCAGCACGGCCAGCGCGACGACGAGCGCCGCCGGAAGCTCGGGGTAGGCGGACACCGAAAGGAAGAGGGCGGGAGAAGTCAGGCCGAAGCCGGCGACGGCCGCGAGCGAGACGGGTGGGCTCGCGGTGATCCGGAGCGAGGCCTGGTAGACCGCCTGCAGGAGAAGCGCCGCGATCCCGGATTCCGTGAGGAGCACCCCGAAGAGACCGAAGGCGGCGTAGCCGGGAGCGAGCAGAATCGGCAAACCGACGCCGTGCACCGGGTACGGTGTACCCGCGGCGAGACGCGGCCCGATCTTCCCCTGATAGAAGCTGCGGTAGTCCTCGGCCCCGTAGTTGTTCTGCACCGCGAAGTCGAGGTCGTGGAGAAGGCTGTATGTAATAAGGAGGTAGTGCGGCTCGTCTCCCGACAACCCCACCCTGGAGGAGATCCGGGAACCGACCGCGACGTAGAAGACGAACGCGGCGAAGAGGACGGTCCTCGCGGTCGTCGCCACCGGGGGAAGCCCGCTCGCGAGCTTCGAAAGCGAGATCGCGAGACCGATGAGGAGCAGGAGATCGAGAAACCGTCCCGCGAAGGCCGCGAGGAAGGGGGCTTCGGCGAACGCACCCGGGAGAAAGATCGCGCCCGCGAGGCCGCAAGGGAGAAACGGAGTCAACAGATCTTCTCTGCCCCGGCGCGCGAGGAAGACCCCCAGAACGCCGAAGGCGACGACGGCGGCGAGAACGAGGACGAACGGCGGGACCGAGCTCACGAGCCAGGGAGCCGCGGCCTCGGGGCGAGAATCGAAAACCGGAGCGCGGAGCGTGCCGCGAAGGACGAGAGCGAGCCCGGCCGAGATTCCCGCGGCGGCTCCCAGAACGGCGCGCTTCAACGAGGTCCGGCCGCCTCCTCAGGGCTACGGCGAGCCTGGCCGGAGCCCGACCCGCCTTCGCCAAGCTTCGGCGGGTCCGCCGTAGCCCCAAGGGCGGAGGCGGAAGGGCGAAGGCCGGTGTTCGTGAAGAGCGGGTGTCGCATCAGGAAGGACAGGGCCACGATGGTCTTCGCGTCCCGAACGTCCCTGCCCGGCTCCAGAGCGAGCGCCTGCTCCCAGGAAAGCTCCACGATCTCCAGGCTCTCGTCGGCTTCCGGAGAAGCCTCGCCTTTTTCGAGCTCGGTCGCGAGGAAGAGGTGCATGCGCTCGGCCAGGATTCCGGGAGACGGGAAGAACTCCGCGAGCTTCTCGAGCCTGTGGGCGTGGTAGCCCGTCTCTTCGACGAGCTCTCGACCCGCCGTCTCTTCCGGGCTCTCGCCGGGGTCGATCGTCCCCGCCGGAACTTCCAGGAGCGTCTCGCCCGCGGCGTAGCGAAACTGGCGAATCAGGATCACGCGCCGATCGTCGGTCACTGGAAGAAGCACCGCCGCTCCCGGATGGCGCACGATCTCGCGCTCGACCTCCAACCCCGAGGGCTCGACGATGCGGTCGACGTCTAGATGCACCACGCGCCCGCGATAGATGCTCCTGGAGGAAAGGACTCGGATTGGGGGGGGTTCACCCACCGGGGGATTCTAGCATGCGCCGATCTTTGCTACATTCGGAGAGAGACATGAGCCCTCTGGCGTTCCTCTTCGTCGCTTTCGGCGCAGCCACCGCGGCCGACCTCGAGGAGACCGGGCGGAGCCACCTCTACAACATGGAGATCGGGGCCGCGCGCGCCGTCTTTTCCGAGCTCGATCGAAGAGCCCCGCTCTCTCCCGCGGGCCCGTACTACGAGGCGACCGCCCTCTGGATGGAGGAGTTCTCGAGGCGGGGCGGAATGGCCGGGGCGACGTTCCGCACGGGACAGTACTGGTCCTGGAAGAAGATCCCGCCTCCGGTGGAGCTCGACCGGGAGTTCAAGCGCCTGACCCAGGAAGCCATCTTGCGCGCCGATGCCATACTGGAGAGAGAGCCGATGGACCTCGAAGGCCTCTTCTTCCGCGGCTCCGCCGAAGGGCTCATCAGCGCGTACCTCGCTTCCGTCGAGCATAGTTACTACGGCGCTTACCAGGCGGGTAAGCGCGCCCGGGAGTACCACGAGAGGCTCCTACAGCTCGATCCGGGCTACGCCGACGCCTGCCTCCTTCCGGGCATCTTCGAGTACACGCTCGCGACTCTTCCCCGCTCGCTCCGCATCCTGGGCTTCGTCATCGGGATCAAGGGCTCGAAGGAGAAAGGCCTGTCCATGGTGGAGCGCGCGGTCTCCGAGGGGGAGCGCACGAGGTGGGTCGCGCGGCTTTCGCTCGCGGTGATGCAGCAGAGGGAGAAGCGCTACCTGAGCGCTCTCGCGGCGCTGCGCGAGCTCGAGAAGGCGTTTCCCCGGAACCCCTTCTTTCCCATGGAGCGCGGAAGCGTCCATCTCCTGCGCAAGGACTGGGCCGCTGCCCGCCGCGCGTTCGAGGAGGTCCTGGCGAAACAGAAAGAGAGGGGGGAGAGCTTCGATCTCCTGGAGCCAGCTCTGGTATTCCTCCGCCTCGGAGAGAGCCTTCTTTTCGCCAAGGACCACGCGGGGGCCGCGCGCGATCTCGAGCGGGCTCTCGGGACTCCGGGAGCTCCCGACTGGGTGCGCTCCCAGGTCTTCCTGCGGAGGGGAATGACGTCCGACGCGCGAGGTCTACGTCCGGCGGCGGAGTCGGACTACCGGCGCGTGGTGCGGCTCGACACCGACCCCCAAACGACGAGGCTCGCGAAGCAGTACCTGGAGCGGCCCTTCAGGAATCAGTACTGATTACTGATTGCTGCTGGTGGCCGTTGCGCGTTCCGGGACGGCGTAGTACCCCTGTCGGGTGCGAACCCGGAGATCGTCGCGGTCCTTCACGCGTACCTCGATCGTTCGCCACTCGCCGCTCTTCTCCAGCTTCGCCGGGACGTAGGCGAGACGATACTGGCTGTGAAGCTCGTCCTGAATCTGCTCGAAGTTCTGGTTCAGGTCGCCGATGCCTTTGGGAAAGAAGGCGCTCCCCCCCGTCTCCTCAGAGAGCTTCTTGAGGAACCCCTTGTTCACTCCCCCGCCCATGCCACCGCCCTCGAACCCCACGGTGTAGATCGTGACCTCGGAGAATTTCGCGCCTTCGACCACGTCCTTGGCCGAGGATTCGCTTCCGAAGCCGACGGAGCGCGAGTCGTCGCCGTCGGTGAACACCAGGAGCGCCTTTCGGCCCTCGGCTTCCGAGACCTTTTCGAGGGAGAGAAGCACCGAGTCGTAGAGCGCCGTCCAGCCCGAGGGATAGAGTGACTGGATGGTGGACACCAGTCGGTCGATGTCGTCCGAGAAGTGCGAGCTGAATCGGACGCGCTCGTTGAAGTCGGCGATGATGGCCTGGTCACCCTCCCAGATCTTGCTCACGAAATTCGACGCCGCCTCTTTGACACCGTCGACGCTCTCGCGCATGCTCGTGGAGGCGTCGAGGAGCAGGAGGAGAGTGACGGGGGTGACCTCCGCGGTGAAGAACGCCAGTTCCTGAGGAACGCGGTTCTCGTAGACGAGGAAATCCTCGGCATCCAGGTCGGGAATGAAGCGGCCTTTCTTGTCGGTGACCACAACGCTCAGATTGACCGCCTCTACGGTGGATCGAAACTGGATGCGTCCTTCCTGCGAGCTTTCCGAAGCCCGTGAAGGTTTTTCCTGCGGGAAAGTGAACGGCGGGAACGAGAGCGTGATTGCGAAGAGTGCGAAAAGAGAACGACCCGGGTATGACTGCGCCAAAAGACGACGACCGGCTGGCAGGCTCATGGTTGCTCCTCCCCTGTCGGCGTGGTTGGGCGGCTCAAAACGTCGACGATGCGGCCCGGGAAAGAGGCGCCATTAGCCCCCACCCCGAACCGCGCGTAGTCTACCACAAGCCGCTCGCATGCACTTTCCCGGTTTGGCCCGGCACCGGTTTTTTCGCTAAACTCGAAGACGATGCAGAAGCGCTTCTTCACCGTACGGGAAGCGAACGAGCTCCTCCCCTTTCTGAGCTCGACGGTGCGCGATCTACGTCTGGTCCACCAGGAGCTCCAGGCTCGCTGCGCCGAGGTCCCCTCGACCCAGGAGATCACGCTTCGTGGCGGAACACTGGTCCCCCCGCGCTATCTCACCCTCGTCACCCAGCTTCAATCCCTGGTCGAAGACATCAGCTCTTGCGGCTGCCATCTCAAGGATCTCGACTCCGGCCTGGTCGACTTTCCCACCCTTTGGGAGGGACGAGAGGTTTACCTCTGCTGGAAGCTCGGCGAGCCTCACGTCGGGTACTGGCACGAGCTCGAAGCGGGTTTCGCCGGGCGTCGGTCGCTCGAGGTCGAGCCCGAGGCCTGAGCCCCTGAAACGTCGTTGCGCTTCTCCTACTATCAGCGTCTCACCCCACGGCAGAAAAGAATCTACGACGAGAGCGACGCCATCGGGGAGATACCCCTGCATCGGCCGGAGCCCCATCGGGAGCGCGTCGAGGCGCTCGAGCGCGCCCTCGCG
>DAISKN010000183.1:0-10820 GCA_036820975.1 Acidobacteriota bacterium
CAGCTGCCGCTTCGAGCACGGCGAGGTAGTCCTTCGCCATCGCCTCGGGGCTCGCCTCGCTCTCCGCGTACCTTCGGGCGGCTTCGCCCAGCTCGCGCCTCCGCCTCTCGCATCGGATCAGATCCATGAGATCGCAGTAGAGGCCGTCCTCCTCACCCTCGAGCGCCGAGCGGGCGACGACGGAGTCGGGGAGGTCTCGGACGTGGACCTGATCCGTGACCATCACCGGCCTTCCACAGGCGAGAAGGCCGAGGAGCGTCGCCGAGGTCTCGCCCGCGGAGGGATACCGGAGGTTGAGGCAGAGATCGGAGGCGAAGGCGTAGAGCCGGAACTCCTCCTCCGGGACCCGGCCCACGAGGCGCACGTTCTCGGCGACTCCTGCCTCCCGCGCCTCCCGAAGGGGATCGTAATGGGCGACCCGGCCCCCGACGAGGAGGTAGGTCGCGCGGACCCCCGCGGCTTTGAGCCGCGCGAGAGCGCGAATCGAGGTCGAGATGCGCTTCTCTGGAGTCACCAGCCCGAAAGAGGCGAGGAGGAGATCGTCGCTCGCGAGACCGAGTCGCCGGCGGGCCTCGTCGCGGGGAACCATCGAGGGAAGGGAAACGCCCATCCGCACGCGCCTCACGTCGGCGCCGGGACAGCTCGATAGAACCTCGTCCCGGGCGGTCTCGCTGTGGACGAGGGTAAGAAGGCTTCTTCGGACCAGGTGCTCGTAGAGGGGGTAGGCGTACAGAAGACGCCCGCCTCCGATTCGAAGCGCGATCTCGGCGACGTCGTCCCCGACCGCGGGATAGGCTTCCCGCGCTTCGGAGCGGTATTCCTCGAGGCGGACGCGGGCGCGCTCCCGCTTCGACGAGTCCCCGATGTCCTCGCGGTAGGCGCGCACCTCCGGGCTCTCGAGATGGGAGAAGAGCCGCGCATGGTGCAGCACCAGATCGTGGAGAACGAGAACGCCGCGGTAGCGGAAGAGCGTGGGATAGAGGAAATCATGGTGAGGGCTGTTTCCCACCTGGTACACGAAGACGTGCGGCCCCGACGGCGGGTGGAAGCGCTCCGCCTCTTCGCGGGACGACAGCGTCTCGATCGAAACGCCCGGCGCGCTCGTGGAAAGCGCCCGGAGAAGCAGCGCGCTGTAGTCGGCGATGCCGGTCGGCGCCGGCGGAAGCGGCGTCAAGAGAACGATCTTGACGGAGCTCACCGGGGCGCGGCTTCCGGCTTTCTAGCTTCGACCCGGAGGATGTCTCCGAGGTCGATCCGAACGGGACGATCGACGACGCCGAGCGCGGACGCGAGCGCGCGCGCGAAGGAGGCCAGGGGTCCGAGAAAACCCCGGGCGCGGTCGAGCACGTAGCCGAGCTTCAGAGTCTTCGCTTCGGTCGACGTCGACAGCACTTCGAAGCCCGATGCTCGAACCATCCGGACGAGACTCTCGCGCGTGAAATAGTGAAGGTGCATCCTCATGAACCACGGCCATCGGCCGCGAAAGAGCTTCCGTCCCAGCCCGCCGAGATTGACGGTGGTGAAGACGAAGAGACCGCCCGGCCTCAGAAGCTCGTGGGCGCGTCTCAGGGCGGCCACCGGATCCTCGAGGTGCTCCCACACGTCCCAGGAGACCACGGCGTCGAAGGGTCCGCCCTCGGGAACGAACTCCTCGAGGGTCCCGTTGAAGACCGAGAGACCGCGCTCGCGGGCCGACTCCGCCGCCCAGCGCGAGGGCTCGACGCCGAAAGCGTCCCAGCCGGCATGCCGGGCCTCTTCCAGGAACAGCCCGACGGAGGAGCCGATCTCCAGGAGCTTTCTTGGTGGGCTCGGGCCCGGGCGAGCGAGGCCGAGGCCCTCGATCCGCGCGAGCGCGGCACGGAACGCCGCGCGCCGCTCGCTCTCGGACGCGAAGTACTCGGGATCCTCCACGTCGCGATAGAGGTCTTCGATCTCACCGAGATCCATGGGAGGCTTCGAGCGGGCGAGCCCGCAGTCGCGGCAGAGGTAGATATCGGCGTGAACGGCGAGATAGGGAGAGGTGCAGGCGAGCTCTCCCCTGGCGATGGGCGCGTCCCGGGGGACGTTCGAGGGGTAGAGAAGGCGCGTCGGCTCCCCGCACAGAAGGCAGGGAGGCGCTTCAGAGACCGAGGGCATTTTCTCGCTCGAGACGCTCCCGCCTCAGGCGATCTCGATCGCGCAGTCCCCGGTGCAGCGCCCCGAGGGTCTCGAAGATGTATCGAAAGGAGCTCGCGATGTCGACCGAGGAGGAGTCCTCGGCGTAGCGGGTGGGAATCGCCACCTCTTCGATGCGGAAGCCGAGGAGCACCGCCTGGATCACCATCTCGGAGTCGAACACGAACTTGTCCGAGAACCCGCGGTACCCGATGAGCTCGAGAAACCGGCGCGAGTAGGCTTTCATCCCGCTGTGGAGCTCGCTGAAGGATGTCCTCAGGAAGGCGTTCTCGATTCCCGTCGTGAGCTTGTTCCCCAGGTATCGATAGAGAGGCATGCCTCCGCCCATGGGGTCGCCCCCGTCCTTGAACCGCGAGCCGAAAGCGAAATCGCAGCGACCCCGCAGGATCGGCTCGACGAGCGCCGGGACCCGGTGGGGAGCGTACTGGTAGTCGGGGTGGAGGAGCACCACGACGTCCGCGCCCTCGGAGAGAGCCCAGTCGTAGCAGGTCTTCTGGTTTCCTCCGTAGCCGCGATTGACCTCGTGCCTTTTGACCGGAAGGCCGAGGGAGCGCGCCACCTCGACGGTGTCGTCGGGGCTCGCGTCGTCGACGACCAGGACCTTGTCGTAACAGCCCTGGGGAATCTCCCGATAGGTCTTCTCGAGCGTTCGAGCCGCCTTGTAGGCGGGCATGGTGACGATGGTGCGCAAGGGACGTATGTTAAGACACGCGCCGCCGTCGTTCAAACCCGGCCAAACGAGATAGAATCAGCTCAACCCCGATGACCTGGCGCGTTCCCCTCGTCGACCTCGACTCGCTTCATCGCCCGATCCGCGGGGAGATCCTCGAGAGAATCGCCCGCTGCCTCGATCGCCAGAACTTCATCCTCGGCGAGGAAGTGGCGGATCTCGAGGAGGGCATGGCCGCCTACTGCGAGGTTCCCTTCGCCCTCGGAATGTCCTCGGGCACCGACGCTCTCCTGGTGAGCCTGATGGCCTACGGCATCGGACCCGGGGACGAGGTGGTGACCAGCGCGTTCTCGTTCTTCGCCACCGCTGGAGTGGTCGCGCGTCTTGGAGCGACGCCGGTCTTCGCCGACATCGAGGAGGAGAGCTTCAACATCGATCCGGCGCGCATCGAGGAGACGCTCACCGAGCAATCGAGGGTCATCGTGCCCGTGCATCTCTACGGCCAGTGCGCGGAAATGGCCCCCATCCAGGCGCTCGCGGAAGAGCGGGGTCTGGTCGTCATCGAGGACGCGGCCCAGGCCATCGGCGCCCGCGCCCCGGACGGAAGTCGCGCCGGAAGCATGGGAAGCATCGGGGCCTTCTCCTTCTATCCCAGCAAGAACCTCGGGGCCCTTGGGGACGCGGGAATGGTCACGACCCGCGAGGAAGGGCTCTGGGAAACGTTGAAGCGGCTCCGGACGCACGGCGCGTCGCGCGACTACCTCCACGAGACCGTCGGAGGCAACTTCCGCATGGACGCTCTCCAGGCGGCGGCGCTCTCGGTCAAGCTCCGGTATCTCGACGAGTGGACTCGCAGGAGGCGGGAGCGAGCCCGCTGCTACGACGGACTCTTCGCGGAGAGCGGGCTCACCGAGGAGGGTCGAGTGCGTACCCCGAGAGCGCCCTCGGATCACGTTTATCATCAGTACGTGATTCGGGCGCAGGAGCGCGACGCCCTCCGGGAGCACCTCACGGAGGAGGGGATCGGGACCGCCATCTACTATCCCTTGCCCCTTCACCTCCAGCCCTGTTTCCGCGATCTCGGCTACGCCGCGGGCGATTTGCCCGTGGCCGAGAGGGCCGCCAGAGAGACCCTCGCCCTTCCCATGTACCCGGCGCTCACCGAAGACCAGCAGGCGACGGTGGTCTCCGCCGTCGCCGCCTTCTATCACCGCGGCTGAAGCTTCCAGATGCGGACGATGGGTCCGCCTCTCTCGACGGCGTCGAGCCCGGCGAACGGGATATAGAACGCATCGGCGCGGTAGAACACCGGCTCGACGCCGGACTCCCTGTAGGGCTCGAAAACGGCGATCGTCTCTCCACGCTCCTCGAGCAAGCGCGAGAGCGACGGATGGATTCTCGAGAACGAGAGCTCGCGGTGATCGTGGGTGACGAGGAAGCCCGCGTCGGCGGGGAGCTCGCCCTCGGCGGCGCAATCCAGCTGTTCGACCGCGAACGCCGGAGGGCGCCTCCGGTCGGTGTTGATCTCCGGGGCTCCATAGCCGCGGCAGACGAGGATGCGCGTCTGCGGCTTGAAGTTCCCGGCGACGAACGAGGCCGCCTGCAGGCGGGTGTCCTCCCGGACCGCGATCCGATTGAAAGCCGAAGAGTCGACGAGCGGCGGTGCGAGGAGAACGATCGCGGCGACGGCGGTCGCCATCGCGCGCATCCTCGTCGAAGGGATGCGCTCCAGAAGAGACAGAACGATGTCGGCGGCGAAGACCAGCAGGAGGGGAAACAGCGGGAGGATGTATCGGGGAAACGTGATGCGGGCCGACGACATGAGCGCGAAAAAGGGAACGGCGAAAGACAGCAGGAGGACGTCCGGGCGCTGCCTCCGGATGAGGGCACGGGCGAGTCCGAGAGCGAAAAAAAAGTAGAGAGGCCATCCGAGGCCGTGGGGAAACGTGAGCTTCAAGTGGTCCCACAGCGCGAGGTCACCCGCGCGGTAGAGAAAAACCTCGAGATGGCTCATGTCGCGCCGGAACTCGGCGAATCGGAGGAAAACGTAGGGGGAGGTGAGGGCGAAGGCGGCCGCCGAGGCCGCGGCCGCGAGCGCGAGCCTGGGCCAGGCTTCGCGTCCCCGGTAGAAAGCGGCGACTCCGATGGGAATCACCACGAGCCCCACGTTGTACTTCGACGAGATCGCGAGGCCGGCGAGGGCGCCGGCGAGAACGAAGTTGCGCGCCGTCGGGTGAAAGGACGCCCGACAGGCGTAGACCAGCGACAGAGTGACGAACAGGGTGGCGAGCACGTCCACGGTCGCGAAATGCGAGTCGCGTACGTGGATGTGACAGACCGCGAGCGCGAAAGCGGCGAGAAGCGCGGCCCCACTCCGGCCGTAGGCCGCCAGGGAAAGAGCGTAGACCGCGACGATCGTGGCGACGCCGGCGGCGGCGCTCACGACGCGCGAGATGCGGTAGTGCAGCCCCGGGCGGGTCACGGCGATGTCGAACAGGAAATCCCGCGGCTCCTCGTAGCGGCCGAGGAGCTTCCCCGCGGCGTAGTAGCCGTGGAGGGCGACGGTATCGATGTAGAAGGGGAGACCCGGATAGAAGAAGCTCCCCGGGTGCCAGTTCCCCGTCGCGAAGATGTGCTGCGCCCTTCCCACGAGGCGATCCTCGTCGGGACGGGCCATCGGGAGGGGAATCCCGTAGTCGATGCCCCAGAATCGAAGAAGAGAAGCGAGGACGAGGGCGAGGCCGAGAGCTCCGAAGGTCGAGATCCGACGTCGGCTCACGGACGAACTTCGGATCTCTTCCGGGCCTCGACGGTGGCGAGAAACCTCAGGCCCGGGAAGGGCACGAGCGCGTCCGCTACCGACACCAGCCATCCGAGCTTCTGCGGACTGCGGTTCACCGCGCGAAACGCGAACGGGAGGGTGGCGAAGATCCCCGAGCGCCGCGTCACCTCGAATCCGCTGCTCGCGATGAGCTCGAGGTACTCGCCGAGGGGCCGATCGCCGGGATGGCGCTCGACCGCCGAGGTCCGGGTGAGCTTTCCCGAGAGGAGGAAGCGGATTCTGGAATGGAGGTGGGCGAGGTTGGGAACGCTCAGGAGAAGCCCGCCGCCGGGCTTCAGGACCCTCGCGATCTCGGAGAGCGCTCTCGGCTGATCCAGGAGGCTCACGTGCTCGAGCACGTCGAGGCAGAGCGCAACGTCGAATACCCCGGAGTCGAACGGAAGCGCGAGCAGATCGGCGCGCCTGACGCTCGGGGACTCGTAGGCCGAGTCGACTCCCAGGATGTCCCACCCTCGCTCGCGATAGCGCTCGACGAGCGCGCCCTCGCCCGCCCCGACGTCGAGGATCCTCGCCGTCTTCGGGATCTTCTCCAGCGCTTCGTCCACCCACCGGAGCTTCCGGACGTAGATCGGAGCGTAGCTCCAGTGCGGGTCCAGGTGGCGGTGGTAGTCGCCGCGCTGGGCGTACTCGCCGGTTGCGGTCACGGGCTCAGTCGATCCGCTCGGCGCCGCAGTAGACGTTCATCGAGCTGCCTCGGAGGAAGCCGACGAGCGCCATGCGGGAGCTGTCGGCGAGCTCGACCGCCAGGCTCGAGGCCGCCGAGACCGAGGCGACGAAGGGGATCTTCGCCATCAGCGCTTTCTGCACGATCTCGAAGCTCGAGCGCCCGCTCACCACCAGAACCTTCCCCGAGAGCGGAACGCTGTCCGCGAGAAGCGCCGCTCCCACCACTTTGTCCACGGTATTGTGGCGGCCGATGTCTTCGCGCAGGAGGAGGAGACTGCCTTCGCGATCGAAGAGACCGGCGGCATGGACTCCGCCGGTCTCGTCGAAGCCCGTCTGTCCCTCCCGCATCTTGTCGACGAGTCCGTAGAGGAGCGCGGGAGATACCTTCAAATCGTCGTCTCGAATCGGCGGCGCCTGGAGGCGGACCGACTCGATGGTGAGCTTTCCGCAGAGACCGCAGCTCGAGGCGGAGACGAAGTTCCTCTGCCAGCCTCGCTTGGCGAGCGCCGACGCGTCGGCCGAGACCACCTCGATCACGTTTCCAAAATCGGATTTGCGAGGATCGCGTCGACGGCCTACGGACTCGATTTCGGCCTTTCCCTTCAGGAGCCCCTCGGTGAACAGGAAACCGCAGGCGAGCTCCTCGTCGTTCCCCGGGCTCCGCATCACCACCGCGACGCTCTTTCCATTCAGGCGGATCTCGAGGGGCTCTTCGACGGCAATCCGATCGCGAAGGCTCTCCCTCGAAGACCCCGTCACGCGGTCGACGGCGGTGAATGCGGAACGCTCTTTACGACTTGAAGCGGGGATGGGAATACCCTCCGCCGCGATTCTAGCAGGATTCGCGGTCAGAGGCCGCGCGCGACCGAGCCCTCGTGCTCCCGCCTCTCCGCCAGCTCCCGCGCCGAGCCCGGAGGGAACCACAGCGAGACGAAGAATGCGACGACCGCGATGACGATCCCCACCAGGAACGTCGAGTGAAGGCCGTGGGCGAGCGCGTTCCGGAGCCACTCGAGGGCGTCGGGGGAGACGGCCGCGCGCGTCGCTTCCTGCACGATGGCGTCGGGCCTCGACGCGAGCTCGATGAGGGCGGGATCGGACGTCGAGCGGCTCTCGGTGGCGACCTGATTGGTGAGAACCGCTCCCATCAGCGCCACTCCGACGGTGCCGCCGATGGTGCGAAAGAAGATGGACGCAGAGGTAGCGGTCGCGATGAGCCGCTTGGTGACCGAGTTCTGGACGGCGAGGAGCATGGTGACCATGGTGAAGCCCAACCCCACTCCGAGAACGCCCATCGCGAGCCAGACCGCTCGATAGGACGAGTGGACGTCGAGCCTGGCGAGACCCACGAATCCGAGGGTGAAGAAGAGGCTTCCCAGGATCACCAGCGGACGGTAGCCGGCCCGGAGGATGAGCCAGCCGCTCACCACCGAAAGCGTGACCCAGGTGAGCATCAGCGGCGTCAGAGCCGATCCCGCGCGAGTGGCCGAGCCGAAGAGCACTCCCTGGACGAAGAGGGGCACGAAGGAGATCGATCCGAAGAGACCCATTCCCATGAAGAAGCCGAGAACGCTCGACACGGCGAAGACCCGGTTCCGGAAGAGCACCATGGGGAGGAGAGGCTCTTTCGACTTGCGCTCGAGCCGGAGAAAGAGCAGGCACGTCAGGGCCGAGCCGAGGAGGAGCAGCGCCACGGAAGCGCCGCGGACGCCATCGCCGATCTCGATCAGGGCCACGAGAAGAAGCGTGACCGACGCGGAGAGCGAGAGAACGCCGCCGACGTCGATGGTGTGCTCGGGCCGCTCGCGCGGGGGCTCGGTCAGCGCGCGATGAATGACGTAGGTCGCGGCGAGCCCGAAGGGGACGTTGACGATGAAGACCCAGCGCCACGACAGAAGGTCGGTGATGACTCCGCCCGCGAGCGGTCCGACCATGCTCGCGATGCCCCAGACGGAGCTGAAGACGCCCTGGATCCGGGCGCGGTCCTCGAGGGAGTAGATGTCGCTCAGGATGGTCGAGCCCACGGGGAACACCCCTCCGGCGCCGAGACCCTGCACCGCGCGGGCGAAGACCAGGAACGACATCGACTGCGCCAGACCAGCGAGCACCGAGCCCAGGAGGAACAGACCGATGCTCGCCATGTAGTAAGGCTTTCGGCCGTAAATGTCGGAAAGGCGTCCCCAGAGGGGCACGCTCACCGTCGAGGTGAGCAGGTAGACGGAGAACACCCAGCTATAGATGTTGAGACCCCCGAGGCTCGCGACCAGGGTGGGCATGGCGGTCGCCACCACCGTCTGCTCGATGGCGGCGAGGAAGATTCCGAGGAGGAGCCCCACGGTCACCCAGCTGCGTCGCCTGCGGGAGAGCGGATTCCTGGCGTCGAAGGCGTCGGCGACCGGCGCCTCCGTGACCGCAGCTTCGTTCATGTTCGCGAGGAGCTATCTTATCTCAAGCCGCGTGTTAATCTCGCGCTCGATTCGATGAAGGAACGCTTCGCGATTTACGGCTTCGTCGTCGGGGCCTTCGCCGCGAGCGAGATCCTCGCGCGGGCCCTCGGAATCCGATTCGCCTCGGAGACTCTCGGAACTCTCTACCAGTACCTCGACCCGACGATCCTCAAGGACGATCTCGCGCGGGGGCTCTACTACCTGCACGCGCAGCCGCCGCTCTTCAATCTCGGGCTCGGGCTGGTGATGAAGCTCTGTCCCGAATCGTTCGCCCTCGCGTTCTCGACGCTCATGGGAGCGGCTGCGCTCGCGCTCCTTGTCGCCATGGCCTGGCTCATGCGCCGGCTCGGCGCTCCCTCATGGATCGCGGCGGGCGTCCTCCTCCCCTTCGCGCTCTCCCCCAACTTTCTCGTCTACCGCAACTGGGTCTTCTATACGCTGCCGGTCGCGCTGATGCTGGTTGGCGGAGGCGCGGCGCTCGCTCTCTATCTCGAGAGCGGCCGCAAGGCAGCGCTCGCGTCGTTCTCGGTGCTGACCGGCGCGGTGATGATGACGCGCTCCGTCTTTCACCCGCTCTGGCTCGTCCTGGTGGTGGCGGCCGTACTGCCGTTCTCTCCCGAGCGCGCGCGACGGCGGCTCGTCATCGCTTCCATAGCACCCCTCCTGGTCACGGGTCTACTGTTTCTGAAGAATCAGATCCTCGTCGGGAGTTTCAACGGGAGCACCTGGCTGGGCTTGAGCCTGGCGAAGCGCTGGCCTCTGTCCCAGGAAGAGGTGAGGAAGCTCAAGGATTCCGGAATGATTCCGCCCTACTGGCAGCGGCGGCCGTTCCAGGAGCCAGAGGAGCTCGAGGTGTATGGCTTCTTCGGGGACGATGGACCGAAGGTCCATCCCGCGCTCGACGCTCCTTACAAAACGAACGGCGAGCCCAACTTCAATCATCGGGATTACGTCGCGGTGTCGGACGCTCTTCTCGAGGGAAACCTGCGCCTCATCCGCCGCTTTCCCGGGAGATACCTCGAGCGGACCGCGACCGCTCTTCTCCTGTTTCTCCAGCCCGGTCCCAACTCGGTGCACTTCCTCGTGGACTACGACTTCGAGCGAGTTCACCGTTACCGTGACTTCCTCACGCGGTATCTCTTTCTGGGAGGCCGCGTGGAGCGTCCGATTCGTATGCTCGACCCCAGCCCGAACCTGCTCCTCGTCCTCTTCCCACTGCTTCTGGGCGTCGGGGCCTGGAGTCTCCGACGCGGACCGGCGGAGCACCGCGCGCTCCACGCCTACATGCTGGTCACGGTCCTCTGGGTGACGGCGGTCTCGAACCTGGTGGAGATCGGCGAGAACGACCGGATGCGGTGGGAGATCGAGCCGTTTCTCGCGATCTGGGTCGCGTGCCTTCTGTCCTTTTGTTCCGGACACCGGAACCGGTGACACCGAGATTGCGGCAGTGGAAAGCGCTCGTTCGTCGGGACTGGGCGCGCCTGCCCCTCACCCCTTCCTCGGAGGCTGGAACGGCCTCAGCTCCACGCGGCTCGCGAGCGCGCGCCGGTCCTGCGCGAGGATGTCCAGGACGACCTCGGCGACGTCTCCCGCCGTCAGCCTCCAGGATTCCCCCTCCGCGGAAGCCCTGCCGGAGAACTCCGTCGCCACGCTCCCGGGCATGACGTAGGCCACCTTGATGTTCTGGTAGCGGAGGTCGAGCATCATCGCCTCGCTCAGGCCTTCGAGGCCGAACTTGGAGGCGTTGTACGCGGCGCCGCCGGCGAAGGCGTTCTTCCCCGCGAGCGAGCTGATATTGATGATGTCGCCGCCCCCGCGTTTCAGGAGGTGCGGAATCGCGGCGCGCGAACAATAGAAGACGCCGGTGAGGTTGGTATCGATCACCCGATCCCAGTCCTCGGGCGACATCTCGGAAATCGGGGAGAAGAGGCCGATGCCGGCGTTGTTGACGAGGATGTCGAGGCCGCCGGCCTCGGCGGCGGCGAAGGCCATCAAGGCCTCCACTTCGTCGTAGCGACGC